>JAZQPN010000070.1:0-27023 GCA_045628585.1 Bacteroidales bacterium
ATGCTGTTCTTGATTTGTTCGGTCGAGATGGCATCGAGTGAAGCGGTAGGTTCATCCAGGAAAATGATAGGCGGATTCTTGAGGAACATACGCGCAATGGCGATGCGCTGCTGCTGACCGCCCGAAAGCTGGTCGGCTTTGCTCTCAAACTGCTTCGGCAACGCCATGATTTGGTCGTAGATATAGGCTTTCTTGGCGGCTTCAACCACTTCTTCGTGCGTGGCATTCGGGTTGCCGTAAAGGATGTTTTCTTCAATCGAGCCGTCGAAAATGTGATTTTTCTGCAACACCAATCCGATGTTTTCGCGTAGGAAATGCGTGTCGTAATCCTTCAAGTCAACGCCGTCGAGCTGGATGCTGCCGCAATCAGGTTCGTAGAACTTATCCAACAGATTGACGATGGTACTCTTGCCCGCACCCGACAGACCCACGAAAGCGGTAATCTTGCCCGGACGAATGTCCATATTTATGTTATGCAAGGCCTTGGTGCCATTCGGATAGGTGAAATCGACGCCCGAAATGGTGAAGTTGCCATGAATCTTTTCGGTTTTGTAATTGCCGCTCGGTTCAACATCGGTATCGGAATGAAGGATGCTGAAGAAGCCTTCGGCATAAATCAAGGCATCATTCATATCGTCGAAAATGCGCTGCAACTGGGTGATAGGTGCCACCACATTGCTGAACAGCATGACGTGATACATGATTTTGCCGATGGTCATGCCCGGATAGCCTTTCAGCACGAGATAAGCCGTGAGGATGATGACCAAAACCGTGCCCACTTGCTTCACGAAACTCTTCACGCCGTTGTAGTAGAAACTCACCTTGCGAGTGTTCATCTGGTTTTGGGTGACGTTATTCTGAATGTTCAGCTGCTTTTCGGCTTCAATTTGTTCGCGGTTGAACGACTTGATGACATTGATGGATTCGATGATGTTCATGATGCCGTGGCTCTTGGTTTCGAGCATGGAACGCATTTCGCGGCGCCAGCCTTTCAAGCGTTTCGCCTGGCGGAAGGTGATGAAGAAATAAATCGGCACAATGCCCAAAGCCACCAAACCGACATACACGTTAGCGGTAAACATCAGTATCAAGGCGAGCAAGGCGCTGGTGAACAGCGGCAGCAAGTCGATAAAGAAATTCTGCACCGTGCGCGAAAGGCTGCTCACACCTTGATCGATACGGGTCTGGAGTTTGCCGGTGCCGTTTTCCGTTTCGGAGAAGAAAGCCATGCGGAAAGTCAACACTTTTTCGATGACGCTTTGCGCAAGGTCACGTGAAACGAAAATCCTCATGCGTTCGCCGAAATAATTCTGCAAGAAAGTGATGACGGCGGAAAGGATTTCCTTGCCCAACAGCACAATGGCGATGGTGACGACAATCTTGTAGGCGGCAGGGCCCCAAGGCGTGTGCGCGTTGACCATTCCGTCAACCTCATCGACGGTCCAATCCAGAACGATAGCATTGACCTGTGCCATCAATGAACCGATGAGAGTTAGGATTAAAGTAATGAAGACCAACCATTTGTATGGTTTTACAAAAGGCTTGATGTTTTTGAAAAGTTGAACGAGGTTCATAGTAGATTATCTTTTTTATTTTCTTTTATTATTCATCCACAGCCCAAAAAACTTGTCATAAACGGAATAGACATTTTTTTCCTGAGTGATGAAATCCTTTTCCAAAAGGCTTTTCACGGCGGAAAGGACAGAACTTGCCGAGGTGAGCCGATACTTTTTTACGAAAGTGCTGCCAGAAATGTTCTTTACGTTACCCTCAGCGGCAATGGCGATGAACACTTCTTTTTGTTTTTCAGGCATTTGGTAGAGCAGCGATTCATAGGTGTCGGATGAAAAATCGAGCAAATCGTTAATGGCGACATCTATCATAGGCAAAGTGCAAGTTTCACCTTTTGCCGTTTGCGTAAACAGCATATTCATAATGCGTTGCAGGTAGGAGGTGATGCCGTCGAAACGCTCATAAACGTTTTTCACGACTTCGGCATCAATCTTTTTCCCTGCTGCTTCAAAATGTCTTGTGGCAAATTCGGCATATTTTTCCAATGAAATCGGTGGCAAATTGATGATGGTCACGGATTGGTAGAAGGGGCGTGATGGCGAAGTGAATATGGCACCCATCAGATGGCGCTGCGAGCCGGAAAACACGAAATGGGCATTGTTGCAACGCTGGATGTAGGTGCGTAACGAGGCCTCGACATTGGCGGCATCAGGATAACGCGTAATCTGCTGAAACTCGTCAATGGCTACCAGACATGGTTTTTCGGCATGATTCAAATAATTGAAGATTTCGTCTAATGTGACCGTCGGATTAGCTATGTTGCCAATCGTCATGCCCCATGATGGTTGCCCAGTAGCATCGTATGTGATTTCCGAGCGCAACGATGACACGGCTTGAATGAAAGTTGACCAAGCCTTGCGTCCTTTCGATTTCAACTCGTCCAAAACGGCTTTGCCGAACACATTGATGAAATCGCGCATCGAATTGGTCGGATAAATATCGATGATGAATGTGTGATATTGCTCCTTGATTTCAGGTTGTGTGAAGCAATGGTGCAATAAATCGGTCTTTCCTATGCGGCGTGGCGAAATCAGCGCAATATTGTTTTCGTTGGTCAGTAACCGCGTGATGGTTTCCGTTTCGCGTTGCCGGTCGCAGAAATATTCAGGTGAGGCGTATCCGTTTGTGATAAATGGATTATTCATTATTCAATTATCTAATTTACAGCGCAAAAATACACTTTTTTCAAATTTCATCATAAAATAATGATTGTTTTTTGATTATTTTTAAAAAATCAAGTTCAATTATTTATCAATCAATGTTTTGAGATGTTGAAAATACATTCATTTGGCAATTACGGCAATCAAATTCGAGGCGGAATGTTCCTTTTTCGTTCGAGAGGATGAGCGGCGTGGCCTTTTTGCCTGTTTCCTTGCTGCACATTCCGTTGGCATAACGGATGCAATGTTTGGTTGTCATCACCTTGATGCCGGACTGCTTGGAATACGATTTTTCCAATCCGTCCTCGATTTCGGTTACGCCGTGCTGACGGTAAAATTCGGCGGCCAAGGCATTGGTCACGTTGCCCAAATAGGATAATTCCGTTTCGGGATATGCCGCATCGTTTTGCATGATGTCGCAATGGAAACGGTTATTTTTATGGTTTTCAACCAATTGATTCATCAGTTTTTCAACCAAATTGCGTTTCATTTCGCCGATAGCCGAGGCTGGGATCAGGTAAGATTGCGCAAAATCCAGTTTCAAATCGACGGGATTGAAAATGGTGTCGCCCCATTGCAGGGTCTTTTTGCGGATGTTTTCGGTGGCTTTTTCGGGGTTGTTGGCGATGATTTTTTCACATTCGGCGGTTGTAGAAACGCGCCATGGCGCGTCTCTACCATCGTCTATCGATGCGGTAAATTCATATCCCTTTTCATTTTCCTCAAGGGCCAATTGTATGTCAATCTTGCGGTTGCCATTCGATGCGTCCACCTGTTTCTGCCATTCGATGTCGAAATTGCGGTAGATTTTTGTGCCGCGTGTGGCGCCATGCGGGCGATTGCTCGAAATGGTTTTTCCGTTGACCACATCGGCGCGGAGGCCTTTCAGTTCGCCGTTTTCATCGAGGAAACAGAAACCGTCGCCATTGTGAAGAACCTTGTCGGTGCACAGTTCCATACGGACTGAATTACACCAAGTTACATCGCCGACATATTCGCCCATCGATTTTGGGGTGAACGGTGAATCGATGCCTTTTTTGCGTCCTTCGATGAAATAATCGGTGAAGCCGCGTGAAAATGATTTCTCCGGATTGACCTCAAAACCGAAACTGCAACGGCCATTCGAAGCCTGCTGCAAATCGGTTCTCCGGCTGATGATTTCGTCCAATTTCTTGCGATAGAAGGCCGTCACGTTCTTCACATAGTCGGCTTCCTTCAATCGGCCTTCGATTTTGAAACTGGTGATGCCGACATCAATCAGTTGTTCAAGATGGGCACTGTTATTCAAATCTTTAAGTGAAAGCAGATGACGGTTTTCTATCAAGGTCTTGCCGTTTTCATCGAGCAGGTTCCAAGGCAGACGGCAAGGCTGGGCACAGGCGCCACGGTTGGCGCTGCGGTTGCCCAAATAATGACTCAGGTAGCACTGTCCGCTTTGACAAACGCACAACGAACCATGCACGAAAAACTCCAACGGAACACTTGTGTTGGCACGGATTTCCTTGATTTGCTCAAGCGATAGTTCGCGGCCCAAAACGACTTGCGAAAAACCTACTTTCTCCAAAAACTGCACTTTCTCTAAACTCAGGTTGTTGCATTGCGTGCTGGCGTGCAACGGAATGGGCGGCAAATCCATCATGAGCAGCGACATATCCTGCACAATCATGGCATCGACACCGACATTCCAGCAGTCGTAAACGATTTTGCGGGCGCGTTGCAGTTCGTTGTCACGGAGCAATGTGTTGAGCGTCACGTAAACCTTCGCATCGTACAGTGCGGCATGACGGCAAAGTTTTTCAATGTCTTCAATGGAATTGGATACTTTTTCGCGTGCGCCAAAATCGGGACCGCCGATGTAAACGGCATCGGCACCATGGTTGATGGCGGCCATGCCCACTTCAAGGTCTTTGGCTGGTGAGAGTAATTCTATCGTTTTCATGGCGCAAAAATACGGAAAAGTCGTTGCAGATGATAAGATTTCTTACCTTTGCATCGTCAAAATCAGCAAGTTTATTGGCATAGACATCAATTCCTGACATGAAAAAAAGGAACACAAATACGATTCAGTTTGTCATCTTGATGGTGTTTTCCGTGGCTGTTCTCGTCCAGGGATTTACGCATGTGTTTCCTATGCAATTGTCTGGTTATTCGGAAGAAAAACAACCTGTCGAATTGACCTTTAAGACCTATTCCGACGGTTCCTATCAAGACTATCTTTCGGAATATGCAAAAGTCAATGGCGGTTTCAGGGAACTTTTCATCCGTTCCTACAACCAGTATCTTTATTCGTGCTTCAAGGAGTTTTCGAATGACAATGTAGTGGCTGGCGAGAAAAACGAACTCTATCTGCAGATGTATCTCGATGAGATTTCGGGAAAGACTTTTCAAGAGAAGTTTGATTCGAAGGAAGACTTTAAGGTAACCGCGCAAAGAAATGTTGAGAAGACTCTGGTGCTGATCGACAGCCTGCGGCATCACAATACCGAACTGCTCATCATCGAGGCTCCATCAAAAACGCATGTCTATCCTGAATATCTGCCGAAGCGTTACCGCGAAAAACATGAATCCGATCCGTTTTCAATTCAGGAATATTACGTTGATCTTTTCCGGCAAAACCACATCAATCACATTGATTTCCTGGGTCAATTCAAGTCGATGAAAGATAACGTTCCGTACCCTTTGTATTCGCCTTTCGGAACGCATTGGGCCGAAAGCACGATTCCGTTTGTCGCCGATTCCATCTTGAGGAAAATAGAGGAAATCCTTGACGTTGAGCTGCCACATATCGAAATTGTCGACCAAAACATTACAAGCACTTACTCAAAGCAGGATGGTGAGCTTGAAGGCTTGACCAATCTGGTTTTCCCATTGCTGAAACCCGCTTTGCCTCAGCCGGTTTTCAGATTATGCGACACTGTCGGCAAGAGCAAACCCAATGTCTTGTTCATTTCCGACAGCTATTTCATCCAGTTGCATGAGTCGTGTTTCGTGGATTGCTTCAACCAATGCGAATACTGGAAATACAACCGTGAAGTGTTCGATACCGATTTGTCATATAAAGGGACAATCGGGGAATATGCTTACGCTTATTCGGTGATTGACGAGGCCGACTTGGTTGTCGTGATGAATACGGCTCCTTATTCCTATGATTATCTGTTCGGCTTTTGCGATTCCGTGAAAGAATATTTCAATGACGGGGGAGCCAAATTGGAGGAAATGAAAATCCGGAATCTAATCAAGTTTATTGAGGATGATTCGGAATGGTTTGAGGCCATCAAAAGGCAAGCCGAAGAAAATGGCATCGGCCTTGAAGAGGCGTTGCGTGGAAATGCGCAGTACGTGCTATTTGAAGAAAAACAGAAAAGAAACGAAAATCATGTCATAAAACTAAAGTGAAATATGGTATTCAGCAGCAACATATTCCTTTTGTTTTTCCTGCCGATATTCCTATTGGCTTATTTCGTTACGCCGCAACGTTTCCGTAATTATACCTTGCTGCTTTTTTCGCTGGCATTCTATGCATACGGCGCCCCCGATTTCCTGTTTGTGCTGATTGGTTCGTGTGTGGTGAATTTCTATCTGGTGAAATGGATGGAAAAGACCAGCAATCCGAAAGCGAAAAAGCTGATTTGTGCCTCGTCGGTAGTGCTTTCGTTGGCGTTGCTGCTCTATTTCAAATATGCGAATTTCTTTGCCGAAAACCTGAATGCAATTTTGGGATTTTTGCACCGTCCGGCCATCGGCTGGGTCAAGGTGGCTTTGCCTATCGGCATTTCGTTCTTCACTTTCCAGTCGCTGACCTACGCCATTGATGTGTACCGCGGAACGACTGTATCGAGCAAGAAACTGACTGATTATGTGCTCTATATCATGATGTTTCCACAACTGATTGCCGGTCCTATCGTCAGATACAACAGCGTGGCTCAACAGATTGTGAGCAGGCAATCGGACATGGAAGACCGCATGACGGGCTTCTACAGGTTTGTCATCGGCTTGGCTAAAAAAGTGCTGGTTTCAAACGTCTTGGCTGGCGTTGCCGACGAAGCCTTTGCCCTTAATGCCGGTCTTTCGACCGCTTCGGCATGGTTAGGGATGCTTTCCTACACCTTGCAGATTTACTTCGATTTTTCGGGCTACTCCGACATGGCCATCGGCTTGGGCAAAATGATGGGATTCCGTTTCCCTGAAAACTTCATGAACCCATACACCAGTCGCAGCATCACCGAATTCTGGAGAAGATGGCACATCACGCTCGGCACTTTCATGAAAGAATACCTTTACATTCCGTTGGGCGGCAACCGCCGTGGAAAGGGAAGGACTTACCTGAACCTTGTCATCGTGTTTCTGTGCTCAGGTTTCTGGCATGGCGCTTCGTGGAATTTCGTCATCTGGGGTGCCTATCATGGCTTGTTCCAGGTTCTTGAAAGGCTCGGCATGGCGAAAGTGCTCGACAAGATGGGCAAATTGCCATCGGTGCTGCTGACATTCCTGGTTGTAAATTTGGGTTGGGTGCTGTTCAGGGCCGACAACCTCTCACAGGCTTTCGGCTTCTACGAGGCACTCTTCGCTTTCAGTTCAGGCACAATGCTGACGCTGACGCCGCGCTTCTGGTTCATTTTTGCCTTGGCGCTGCTGTTCTCCTTCATCACCTTGCTGAAAAAAGGACAATGGCTGCAAGACAAAATCTTTGCCGACAGTTACAGCTCGAAACTTTCATGGACTATGTTTGCTGTGACCGCCGTGCTGTTTGTGCTTTCGGTCGGGTCGCTTTTGGTCACCGATTTCAATCCTTTCATCTATTTCAGGTTCTGACTTTATTCAAGCGTGCCGATGACCTTCATCCTGAAGTTGGAGATGAAAAACTTCTTGTTGCCGCTATTCACGAAATGGCCGTAGATTTTATCTCCATTCTCAAAGTTATAGACCGATTTCTCAAACCTTTGCGTCAACGAAAAATGATGCCATTGGCCGTAATGTGCATAGTTGGCGAAGTTGATTGGGATCTGCTTGATGTTCTCTCTGCCTGATTTTGTGCTATGGTCGAAGTTCAGGTAAATGGGAAAACCGTCGTATTTTGGAATGTAAATGTCAAATTCGCATTGCACGCAAACCGACTCCAAAGCCTTTTCCAGCTTGATTTTCGTGAAATCGAAAGGATAGGTCGCGCTGAGCGGAAACACGTCGTTTTTGCTGAGCGTATCAATAGGGGAAACCTTGGTCTGAACTAAAGTGTAATTGAGGCTCTGTGTCGAATCAACTGAAGAAATCAAGGTGTTGTTTCCGCTTTCAGGCAAAAGCGCATCGTTGTTCATCACATAATCGTCCAAAGCCTTGTATTCGCTGAGCAAGTGTGTCATGAATCCTCCATCTTCAGGAGTGAAGGCGAGCTTGTTGTTTCGGTAGCCGAGGCGATACGCTTTGCCGTCGTCGTAAAAGCGGTCGCCGTAAATCATGTTGCCCATGATGCGCGAACCTTTCAGCTGAGGCGAGAAAGTCTTCGACCTGAAGTAGGAAACGGTATCCAAGCCTGTGTTGATCCACGCAACGGTGTCGGGCGACACGATGCTGTAAGCCGATTTCATCATGGCGAGAACCGATGGGGTGACATCACGGTGCGTTGCCATAGTGGTGAACTGCTTGCTTTGTTTCAGCATCGGCGACCAGATGACCAAAGGCACAAGGTATTTGTTGAATTCGCTGTGTTGGCTCAGGAAGCAATGGTCGCCCGTGATGACGAAAATGGTGTTTTCGAACCCTGGTTTCGAGCGGTATGCTGTAAGGAAATTGCGAAGACAGTCGTCGAAATAGCTGAAAGATGCATAGCATTTGAACATGTATTCCTTTACTTGGGTCTTGCCTTGGGCTTCGGCTAAGGTTTGCTTGTATTTTTCCATGTATGTTTCGCGGTCGGGATATTCAAACGGGTCGTGGGTCGTCAGGGTCAGGTAGATGTCCAAACGCGGATTTCCGCTGTCAAAGTCAATGTTTTTCAACGATTCGGAAAAAAGGTATTCGTCATAAAGCCCCCAGCTGTTCTTCATGTATTCGGGATAAGTGCTGTAGTCGGGCATGAAATGGTTCACGTCGTTGTCGTTGAGGAAATAGCACATGTCGTCGAAGCAGGGCCAGCCGCCATAGAAAAACGAGGGCGTGTAGCCGTTGCGGTTGAGGATTTTTATCATTGAATTGAAGCGCGGACAATTGGGCGACTGCATGAAGCCGTGTTCGCCGAAAGGCAGGCAGCCGAACAGGGTGGGCAGAACGCCGTAGGTGCGTTGCGTCGACGAGAGGCAATTGTACCAAGCTAATCCCGTTGAAGCCAAGGAATCGAAAAACGGCATGGGCGAAGGGTAAATGCTGTTTTGCCCGCAAAACTCGCTGCTCAAGCCCTCTGTGATGATGAAAACGAAATTCGGCTTTTTGTCGGGATTGAGGCTGAAATAGGACGACAGCACGTCAGGCGAATTGTCGATATGGGCAAACGGATATTTTTCATTGATGAACTCAACATCGGGAAACTGCTGCTGGAATTCCTGGATTCGTTGCCGGTTTGCTTCAAAATCACGGGCGTTGATATGGCTGAAATGGTCTTCCTTTGTGAAAAAGCTGCCAAAGAAAAACGCCTGTTTGTTGTCGATGGTGTTTCTCTCATCAATGTTTGCGTACAGTTTTTCGGGCACTTCCCAAATAAAAAGTCCGGCAAGTGCAAGTCCTGACCATACGCAAAGACAAGCTTTTCCGGTGCGGAATACATGTCCTGATAATAGTAAGAATGCAGTGGGAATCAGCAGCAGAAAAACATAGCCCCACCAAACGAAAGGCTCGCTGGCATTGGCAATGTAGATGAGGTCGTGTATGGAATAATCGAAGAAAATCTTGTCCAAGGGAATGTAGGCTGCCACAAAATACATAACCATCGCATTGGAAATCAGCAGCATCAAGGTTCCGATGATGCGGAAAGTCCATCGGGCGGCTTTTTCGGAAAAGCGGTTCAGCAAAAGGAAAACGGAACACAGAACGAGTGCTGTTTTGCTGAAAAACAGCACGTCGTAACCGAAACCGAGAAGGCAAAGCCTAATTTGTTTCGGAAATTCAAGGTGGTAATGTGTCAGCAGGGCTGACTCGAAAAGCCGCACGGCCAATCCGAAAATCAGCATCCATAGCAGGAAACTGAGAAACGCCCGCAGGCCCGACGAAAGTCTTTCCTTTTTCATATTGGTTGGTGGTAAGGCCGTTTATTGCAATGGCTCCTTTTCGTAGTTGACGTTGACTTTCAGGTTGTCGTATTCCATCGTGGTGTGCTGGCTGTTGAACAGGATGACTTTTAGTATCGAGCCATGCATCTCTTTGGAAATTGGCACCGATGCTTTGGCATAAAAATGTTCCCAATCGCCCGTGTTCAGGCTGTTGCCGTTGTCGTCGGCAAAGCTGATGCTGGTATAATAGGAGTCCGATTGGAAAACGAGCGACGGCAAGTCTTTCGAGATGTCATGGCTCCGCAAATCCATGGTCAGCTCAACGGTGACGGAGACGGCATCGAGCGGAATGTTGATGTGCGGACAAATCGGGCCATAGTTGACGGTTCCGTCAATCTGGACCGAAATGTTACCGTCTGATTTTTTCAGATATTTTGAGAAAATGGAGTTGGATTCATTATCGAAGTCGAGAGCATAGCTCATGATCGGGAACAGCTTCTCGTTCTTTTTCAGGAAGTCGTGCTGCACCGTGAAATGGCTGACCGTGGAATAGTTGTCCAGGTTGTCAATCATCATTTGGGTGATGCTGTCGTCGTCGACATATTGCTGCTCGAAATTGCTGTTGATTCTGTAAACCTTGTTGTTCGATAGGAAATAATCGCCTTCGTAATAATCCACCACATCGCGGTTGTTGAGCATGAATGCCAGCTTTTTCGTATTTCTGAAAACAGAGGCCGTGTCGAGTGAATTTCCAATCCAATGGCAATATTCGTTCATGACAAAGCCGTAGTTTTCATGCAGATAGGCTTCGATTGTCGGCGTGATGTCGAGGTGCGAAACCACGGCATCCATCGATTTGGGTTCTTTCAGCAAGGGCGAAAAGATGAGCAGAGGCACATTATAGTTGTGAATGGAAGTTCCAAAAGGCAGGAAAGCCATCCGGTGGTCGCCCGTGATGACGAAAATGGTGTTTTCGTATTCAGGCAGTGTCTTGTAGTAGTTTATGAGTTTCCCGACACATTCGTCCATGTAGTTGTAGCAGGCAAAGATGTCCATGTTTTGGGTGATGTTTTGCATCTCGGCGTTTGGCATGTCGGGATATTGCTGCAGGAGTTCTTCAATCCGTTTTTCATACGCTTCAATAGCGCCAAAGATGAAAGGCTCGTGTGTGGTGAGGGTCATGTAGATGTCGAGATTTGGACGGCTTGAAGGTTGTGTGTTTTTTCTTGCAATGGCAAAGTCGAACACTTCGTTGTCGTCAAGCCCCCAACGGTGGCTGTCGTTCAGCATTTTGTAGGTTGCCGAGTCCACATTGTCGATTTGTGGAACGAAAACAAAATCCACATCGCTGGCTTTCAGGAAATTGTCGTATCGGTCGAAACTATGGACACCGCCATAATAGTAAGAAGTTCCGTAACCGTTGGCTTTCAGGTCTTTCAACAGCGAATTGTGTGAAGGCATAGGAGTCCAGACTTGCTGGAAACCGATTTTTCCTTGCGGAACGGAGGCAAACACGGCGGGCAGCACGCCGAAGGTGCGCTCAGCCGACGACAGGCAGTTTTTCCAGTAGAGGCTTTCCCGTTTCAGCGAGTCGATGAAAGGCGTGGCGGAAAACGTCGGGTTGTCGACGCCTGTCAGTTTCTGGCCGAAACTTTCGATGATGATGAAAACGAAATTGGGCGGCAGGCTGTCGGTCGTCATGCGCAGCGAGCAACCTAACACGTCCTTGTCGTCGGCTTTCCGCCATAATGGATAGTTTTCGTCGACGTATTCGTTTTGTGGATTGCGTGCGTGAAATTTGCCGAAGGCCTGTTTCACTGCTTCGCTGACGTTGTTTTCGCCGTCAATCAGGCTTTCGTTCTTGTTTGCAAAATAATCGTGAATCTTGATGACGGAATAAGATGGCTGGTTCACCGCAAGGCAAAACGACTTGTGGTCTTCGAAATGCTTTTCCAAGCGAATCAGATCACAATAGTTCACAAAAACCGAAACTGCAATGCAAACTATTGTAAACAAGGATGCTAGAACAAAAGAAATCCTTATTTTCCTCCACAAAAGCGTGGCTGTGGCAACCACTGCCATGGTGAGCAAAAACCAGATGAAAGGCGCTGCCGTGACATGTGCCGACGAGCTCAGGGTGCCCATCACTTCTTCGGGCGAATACACGAAAATGACATGATCTAAGGGCATCATCAGGTTGCAGAAATATTCTGTCAGCAAGGCACTTGCTACGGCGTAGAATAAGGTCAGGCCTGTGTAGGTCTTGGATGTCGCATTGGGCCAAAGGCAATAGAGCAACAGGAAAGGCACCAGCAGCCATGCCGCAATGTGGCAAACCAGCAGCAAGTCGTAAACTGCGCCCGATGCAACGGTTGAAAAGCTGGCCGCTTCAATCACAACCCTATGAGTGACTTGCAGCAAGAAGAACATTCTTGTCACAAGCATGCAAACCAGCAGCAGCAGATTGGCTTTCGCCCATTGGCGGATTCCATTTATTATTTTGCTGTTTCGGTTGATTTTCATCATCTTAGTATTTTATTGATAGTTCAATGTCTTTAGCTTCAATGGAACATTTGCTGTTGTTCCAGAAATATATCTTCAGTTGTTTGCCTCTGATGTTTTTGTTCAGAGGGCACTTGTATTCGTATGAAAAACCGTATCTGTTACATTCAGAAGTGTTGAGGCTTTCAGGAATGACGGTCTTGTCCCACAAAACGCCATTGATGTCGAACACGATGATGGGCAGCGGTGAAACCGTGTCGTGGCTCATCAGGTCGAAAGAGCCTTCGATTTTCAGCGTGACCGGCCGGACATCGAAATTCACTCTGGCGAAGGTGGTGAACTCGGCGTCGTTGCAAATGGAAATTTCAGTCTCTTTGGTCTCGTAATTTTCAATTTCCTTTTGTGGCGTTTTGACGTTCTGGATGATGTAATAAGCGATGACGTAGGCAAAAAACAGCCCGAAAGCGGCTTGCAGGACAATGCCCACGATTTGCGTTGCCCGCGATTCCCTGACCTTGATGCGTGCAAACGCCGAACTCAGCCACTCGTAGATTTTTTTTGCGCCCAAAGCCACAATCCACACCGTCAGGAAAAACAGCAGGAATGCCAGCAAATGGCTTCCGAAGCTGTCGCCAATGTTGTTGATTTTGATGAACGGATCGCGGAAAAATCCGTGAATGGCAAACAGCACCATCGATAATTCGCCGAAATATACGGCCGCTTTTGCCAGCCAGCCTTTCCGGTGTGGCAGCGATTTCAGTCCTTGGTAAAGAAACAGCACGATGACCGAAACGGCAAGGAAAGTGAACGGATAGAACGCGGCGAAGAAATTGCCAAGACAAAAGACGGCAATGGCAAGCATCAGCCAGGCAGGATGGATTTTCACGTCTTTGTGGAAAGCCAGCAGAATGCCTAAGCAAAACTCAGGCAGATGTCCAGGCGCATTCATCATCAGTATTTCGCCTTGATACAGGTTGAAGACATTGCGGAAAAGGAAAATGAGGCCATACGACAGCACGCAAACGACGGCAAAAGCTTTCCAGCCGAAGCGTCTTATCAGTTTGTAAAGCAATGGAAACAGCAGATACAGCTCGAAAATAAGTCCGAAAAACCACCACGGCCCGTTCAGGCTCAAGCCGGAATTTGGTATCAGATTGCTGATAAACAACAATTTGTATTTTACTTCAGTCCATTCGTAGTGAGCAAAAAACGATTTTTCGTCTACTATTTTGTAGAGCATCAGGACAATGATGCCTGTCAGCAGAAGTGGATAGAGTTTTTTCAGTCTGTCGACCATGAAAGTCGTCCAGTCTTTTTCGTGTTTCAGCATTGAAACGGCAAGTCCGTAGCCGCTGAGCAGGATGAAGACCTGAACGCCAAAATGTCCCAAATAACTGAAAATGATGTTAATGAATTCCATCGGCTGTTCGCCAAGCATGTTGAAAAACCCGTGAATGGTATTTGGCGAAAACAGAAATTCATTCTCGCCAGGAGAGGGGTTCAAATGATGGAAAAAATTGTGGCAGATGATGCAAAGAATGGCAAATCCTTTCAGCGCAGAGGTGTCTTTTTTTGTCAATCCGTTGAAAACCATAGCTTTTCGGTGTATAAGCAGATGCAAACCTTGGATTTGCAGCGAGAATTGCGACATGTCAGATTTGCAGCGCAAAAGTATAAAAAAAGAACGTGTCGTATGGTTTTTTTCTTTGAATGTCAGTTGACAATGATTTATTACTTATTTTTGCAATTAATTCATTATGCGGAAAACAAAAGTCATATTATTCTCCCTGACAGCCTTGCTGCTGTTTTTTTCGATGATTCAAAAGCAGACACACCTTGTCGGCTTCAGGAAACTGGAAGGGGTGGAGGAGGAGACAGGTATGCCTCGGTTGAGTTTCGCTAACTTTCGCGGAGGCTTGTTCCAGTCGCAGGCCGAGCAGCACCTCAAGCAGCAGTTTGGCTGCCGCGAACCTTTGATCCGGCTTTACAACCAATATCTTTGGGATTTCTACGGCAAGACCAACACCACCTTGTGGCAAATCGCTTTCGGCAAAGATGGCTGGCTTTACGAGCCTTGGTTCGTAGAAGACTATTATCAGGGCAGGAACCACGCGTTAGGCCTCGATTCTCTCGGAATGGTTCGGAAATTTGAGGAAGAAACCTTCCATATCTTTCAGCTCCAGCATCTGCTTGAGTCTTGCGGCACGCATCTCATGGTTTGCCTGCTGCCGGGGAAAGACTTGATTTATCCTGAATATTTGCCTGACAATGACCGCTATTTTGAGAAGAAAACCATCACCGCACGCGACTATTTCGGTCCGGAATTCAGGAAGTTAGGCATCAATCATGTCGATGTCGAGCAATGGTTTCTGCAGATGAAAGACACGGCGAGTTTCGATTTGTTTCCTCAAGCCGGAACCCATTGGAGCAACGTCGCATCGCTTTATGTGGCCGACAGCGTCATCAAGTATATGGAAGAGCTTGGCGACATGAACATCCACAACCTTCGGATCGGAAAACCCGAAATCGGCAAGACGCAGCACCCTGACAACGATTTGGAAAGCCTGATGAACCTCATCCGCCCCATCGGCGATAACCTCGGCCTCCATGCAAGCGTCGAAACCGACCATGACACAACGGCCTGTAAGCCGAAAATCATCGTCATCGGCGATTCGTTCTTCTGGAACATAGCCCTCCAGCTGCCTATGGGCAGCATTTTCAGCGCATACCCTTATTGGTATTATAACAGCACCATATATTACGATGATTTGCACCGTTCCACCAAAGACGTCGACGTCATCAAGGAGCTTCTTTCGGCTGATTTCGTCATCCTTTCCTATTGTTCGGCCCAGCAGTATTACATGAGTAACGGGTTCGCAAAGAAAGCTTTGGTGAGCCTCTGCGTCGATTCCTCCGATTTCCGGCAAAGAAAGGAAAACCTCATGGCTTACATCAAAACCGATGAAAAATGGTACGAAGGCCTTATCCGGAAATCGCAAGAAAACGGAAAGCCTTTGGAGGAAGTGCTTGCAGCCGAAGCAGAACTGCAGATGTATATGAATTGGAAGGAGTTCTTCCCTGAACTTTGTGACAGCGTTCCGAACAAACGCTCGACGGCTTTCAAGCAGACATTCAACACGAGCGAGGCCGTCCAAGCGGAAAGGCAAAGAATAGAAGACGGCTGGCGGAGAACTCCGGAAATCATGGATATGCTGCAAAAAAAGGCCGAAAACAGAGGCATCTCGCTTGATTCGATGATGACAATCGACATACAATGGATGATTGATGAAGAAATAAGAAACGGCGAGCTGACATTGAAAGCTAAATGAATCTTTATGTTGAAAAACCATGAAAGCTAAGAATTCAACCATACGATATGTCCTTTTCGGATTGCTGGCCATCCTGCTGTTTCTTCCGATGATTCAGAAAAAGACGGGCTTTGTCGAAACAAGGCCCTTGAAAGGTGTCTTTGAGCCAACGCCTAAGCCCGAACTGACTTTCGGCAACTGCAAGAACGGCTTCTACCAATCGCAAATCGAAAAATACCTTAGCGAAAACTTCGGCTTCCGCGAGCCTCTCATCCGTTTCTACAACCAATATGATTTTTCCCTTTTCAACAAGACGCATTGCCATTTCATCATCCCCGGAAAAGACGGATATCTGTATTACGACCAAGCCGTCAACGACTATTTCGGGACAGAAGTGCCCAAGCATTTTGACACCGACGACGATTTGAGAGCCAAAGCCGATAAGGAAGTGTCCCTGATGAAGCAATTGCAGGCCGAACTTCACAAATACGGCATCGAATTCATGACTTTTTTGGCTCCTGACAAACCTTTCGTCTATCCCGAATACTTGCCAGAACACGCTCCGCGTCGGCCCGATGCTGTGAACACGGTGAAATACTACGACCAGAAAATGACCGAAGCCGGAATCCCGCACATCGAGATGACCAAATGGTACCAACAGATGAAAGACACTGCCTCGTTTGACCTTTTCACCAAAACTGATTCGCACTGGCGTTTTGCCGCCGTTTACGGTTACGACTCGCTGTTCCGTTACATGAACAGCCTCAACAATTTCGGCATTCCGAAAATCCACATCGGACCGGTTCGCGCCTACACCACCGACGAACTTGAAGGCGACGAAGAAACGCTCAACCTGATGTATCCCATCAAAGGCACCAGCACGAAATACACGGCCGACATCACAGTGGAGTGCGATACCACGACACGGAAACCTCGTGTGCTGTTTGTCGGCGATTCGTTCATCTGGAGTTTGGAGACATTCTTGCCGATACGTGAAATTATGGAGGATGTGGAAATCTGGTTCTACAACAGCACGGCTTACGTCGGCTTCAATAAGGAAACCCGAAAAGTGAAGGAAATCAACAGGCTTGCCAGCTTGCTGAACGCTGATTATGTGATTTATTATGCTGCCGGACACCAATGGTGGCAAACCAGTTTCGGGTTCCTCGAAGATGCCCTCGAACAACTTGGCGCCAACGACAGCATCATTAGGCTTACACGGCAGATGAATGCCATCCGAAACGACAGGAAATGGAATTTGGCCATGCAAATCCATGCCTCAAACAACGGCCTCAACATAGATGACGTGCTGAGGCAGGAGGCCGTGAATTTCATTTGCGGCAAACCTTTGCTGAAAGACGAAACACCTGTTTATAAAGACATTGCCGTCAAGTTTGAGGCAGAGAAAATCGAAAGGAACTGGCGCGGAAGCAAGGAGGTCATGGCCTTGATGAAGCAAAAAGCCGATGAAAAAGGCCTGCCTTTGGATACCGTCTTGAAATCGGAAATCCAATGGCTTGTTTCACAGGAAATTGCGAAGGGAGAGCTGGTTTTCGATGTCGCGCCAATTACCGATACTGCCGCCTTTATCCTGGAAAAAAGGAAGGAGATTGAAAAAGGCTGGCGCAATACCCCCAGCATCATGGACATGATTAGGGAAAAAGCCGAGCAGAACGGCTTGCCTTTGGATTCGATGCTCAAGAGAGACATCGATTGGATAATCAACCAGCAAAAAGAAAGTGGAGAATTATTTTTAACGAATTGAAAATAAGATAAATATCATGGTATTCAGCAGTAACGTATTCCTATTGTATTTCATGCCGGTGTTTTTCCTGGTGTATTTCCTGATGCCTAAACGGACACGAAATTACGTGTTGCTGTTTGCATCGGTTCTGTTTTATGCCTACGGAGCACCTGAGTTTGTCGTTCAGCTTGTGATTTCCACCATTGCCAATTTCTTCATTGTGAAGGGAATGTGCAAGACCGAAAAACCCGTCAGGAAAAAACTGCTATGTGCGCTTTCGGTCACAATCAGCCTTGGGCTGCTGCTTTATTACAAATACGGCAATTTCACGATGGAAAACATCAACGCCCTGCTGGGCCTTGCAGGCAAGCGCGGTCTGACTTGGACGCGAATCCTGCTTCCAATCGGCATCTCGTTTTTCTCTTTCCAGAGCGTGACCTATACCTTGGATGTCTATCGCGGCATCAACAAACCCTTGGAAAAACTCAACGATTTCATCCTTTACATCATGATGTTTCCGCAACTGATAGCCGGCCCCATCATCCGCTACTGCGACGTGGCCGACCAAATCAGGGAACGCCAGTCGACGATTGACGACCGCCTGCAAGGTTTCTACCGCTTCGTGATTGGCCTTTGCAAGAAAATCCTAATTGCCGATGTCATCGGTGCGGAAGTCGATGCTGTCTTAGGCCCGTCAAACTATGCATTGCTCAGCGTTGAGCAGCTTGGCGACATCGCTTCGCGCATCGCTGCCCTCGACACGGGCACGGCCTGGATTGTTGCCTTGGCCTACACTTTCCAGATTTATTTCGACTTTGCCGGCTATTCCGACATGGCCATAGGTTTGGGCCGTATCATGGGGTTCCGTTTTCCCGAGAATTTCGACAACCCTTACAATTCCGCTTCCATCACCGAGTTCTGGCGCCGCTGGCACATGACCTTGGGCGGTTTCATCAGGAATTACCTTTACATTCCGCTTGGCGGCAACCGCGTGAAACACAAGTCGCGCATGTATTTCAACCTCTGGCTGTGTTTCCTTATTTCGGGTTTGTGGCACGGCGCATCGTGGAATTTCGTCGTTTGGGGTGCCTTGCATGGCGTTTTCATTTGTGCCGACAAACTTTTCCTCACCAAATGGACGCAGAAATTGGGCAGGATACCTTCCGTCATCCTCACCTTCCTTACGGTGTGCATCATCTGGGTGTTTTTCCGCGTCGAGCGTCTCGATTTCGCCTGGATGTTCATCCGGCGCATGTTTGCCTTCGATTTTGCTCCAATCTATTTCTCGGCCAACAGCCAATTGTATGTGACTATGATTGTTGCGGCTTTCTTCTCGTTCTTCACGTTGTCGAAGTTCGGCCTGAAAGTGCAGGAAAAGGTCTATTTCTCGGATTTTTCCGACAAAAAGCACATTTTGGCATGGTGCCTTGCAGCCTTCGCTTTCGTGTTTTGCATTGCGGCACTCAACGCCTCCGATTTCAGTCCGTTCATCTATTTCCGATTCTGATAAGATGGGCACAACTTGGTTTACATATCGGGCAAAAGATGCCGGCAGGCTCAATGAGAGGATTCCGCAGCCTTTATGCCTCGCAGTCTCATGCCGTTGTTTAAGTTTGGGTTTGAACAGTTTCTTAAAACATACAATCTTATGAAAACAAAGAAATTCATTATCAGCATAATAGCTTTGGTCTTTGCCTTTCCTGTGTTTATGAATGGACAGACGCCTGCCGTAAGATTCTCTGTGCCAGGTGGTTTTTACAACGATGGCTTTGCCGTCGAAATCAGCAGCAACTTGTCTGATGTGCGTATATTCTATACCTTGAATGGTGATACGCCAACGGTTCATTCTAAGCTCTACACCCAACCTTTGCTTTTGGACAGGAATCTGTTTTCGTCTTCGAGAATCTTCACCATACATGATTGCGTCTCGTCGCAGTTTTATTTGTCTGGCACGCCGAAAAAATGCATTGTAATTCGTGCGGCGGCTTTCGACAGCCATGATAATATCGTCGGTTCGGTCGTGACCAACAGTTATTTCCTCAAGTCATTAGGCTGCGATGTGCATGGCTTGCCCGTGGTTTCCATCGCTGTCGATTCCGTTTCCTTGTTTGACTACGACACGGGTATTTTCGTTCCAGGTTCGCATTTCGACCCCACTGACCCGACGCATACGGGCAATTACTACATGAAGGGCGACGAATGGGAACGTCGCTGTAACGTTGAATTTTACGAATCGGGAAACCGGGGCATCAATCAAATTGCGGGATTGAAGGCCCGTGGCGGAGCATCACGCGCTTTCCAGCAAAAAGGACTGAAACTTCTCGCAAGAGAGAAGTATGGCCAAAGCCAATTCTATTATCGCTTTTTTGATGACATCACCCTGGCAAAATTCAAGCGGCTTTCGCTGAAGCCTTTCCGTTGCAGCAATTGGGTGACAACCGGAGGGCAGGAGTACATCTGCCAGAAAATAGCGCGTGACCTTGACATCGACGGGCTGGCCATCCGGCAGGTGGCCTTGTTCATCAACGGCGAATATTGGGGCATCTATTCGCTTGAGGAAACGCCCGACGAGCATTATTTGGAGGATCGTTTTGGAGCCAACCCCGACAGCTGCAACCTGTTGAAATACTGGGGCGTTCCCGAACACGGCTCCGGCGAATCCATGTGGTCCATCAGGCAGTGGCTCCAATCCGTTTCATTAGCCGACTCCGCAAATTATGAACATATCAGCACTTTATTCGACATCAGCAATTTCATCGACTACTGGATGTTTGAAATCTTTGCCTGCAATGTCGACTGGCCTGCCAACAACGCATTAATCTGGCAGGAGATAGGAAGCAAGTGGCGTTGCATCCTTTATGATCTGGACGGATGCTTTGTGAAGGATAACTTCGACGGTTTCGGGAATGCCATCGATACCATTGGAGCTTTTCCCGCTTCAAATGCCACCTGCACGTTTCTGTTCAGGAAACTGCTCGAAAGCGAAAGTTTCCGTAAAGACTTCTGCGACAGGTATTATGAATTGAAGCAGAATGTGCTTTCCTATTCGAACATGCATCGCTATCTTGAAGAATACGCCAACCTCGTTTCGGCAGAAATACCCAGCCAGGCTGAGCGTTTCGGCTTCCCCAACAATTACGTAAAATGGCAGAACGATATGGATTTCGTTGACAATATCTTGCGCAGCAGCAACCAGAAAATGGAACAAGCCATTTTTGAATACTTGCATTACATTGCCGTCGATGAAAAAACAGCTTCTGATTTCGTCTGTTTCCCGAATCCTTTTCATGACGAATTGCACTTGTCTTTCGGCAACAAGCCAATTGACGCCAACGGAATCGAGATTTACGATTTGATGGGGCGGATGGTTTATTTGCAACGGGTTTCGAGCGAAAGCAGTGATTTCGTGTCGGTTAAGCCAGAATTGACTTCGGGTGCCTACATTCTGCGGATTGGGGATGTTTCAAGGCTTATTATCAAGGAATGAGTTATTGCCGGATGATTCTCTGGATATGGTTCCCGATTTTCAGGAAATAGACGCCAGCTGGCAGATTCGGATTGATGGAAACCTGTTTTCCCGTGTCTGACAAAACACATGGTTTTGAGAAGACTTCCTGTCCCAAAATGTCGTAGATTTCAATCTCTGCAGCACTGATGGAACTGTCATCAAGCCGAATGAAAACTTCTCCATCCGACGGGTTGGGAAAACACATGAAAGACGGAATTGAATGATTGGAACGGCAAAGCAATATGGAATTGTCGAATGCATTAATGTAATTCTCAACGCGGTCTTTCAGGAAATCGTCAATCACCGTCAATCCCCAATTCCAAGAATCCAAATTAGTGGGATTGTGGAATCGGGCAATCTGGTTGTTGATTTCAGGACGGAGAGCCGCCGTAATTTCCTGATAATATGGATATGTGTTTTCGTATTGGAAAGTGCTCTCGCATAATTCATGAAGCCTTTGTGAGAAGAAATTCTTATAGTTTTGGTTTTCAAGTAGTTTCCTAAACAGCAATGTCGATTCGGTATTTGATGGCCACCAGTCGGGGCCAGTGTAAGTGGCATTGGCAAAAACATCGAAATCGGGGTCACAAAGCGCTGCGTCGCCATCAAAAAACATCCAGCGCCATTTGCCATTGCCAAACTGCCAGCATTTCATGTTGTTTGCCGGCCAATCCTTGTTCCCGATAAATGTCTCAAAAATGATATAGTCGGTAAAATTGTCTATGTCAACGAGATTCGTAATCGTTTCATAGTTCTCCTGGTCAGATAAATCGGCATTGGCGAGCCAATTAATCATCGCAATGAAGTTGTCGGGAGAGCCAGCGTTGGCGGTGCCGTGCCAACTCTCGATGACATTGCAGTTTTCATTGTCGATGCCGAAATGATCTTCCAGATATTGGTCGTCAAGCTTTTCTTGAAGAAAGTAAATACCCCAATACTCGCCGTTGATGAACACCTTGACGGGACGTGAATTCATGGTTTCCATGTTCATGTGCAGTGCCATCTGGCTGCAAATGTAATCCTGAATGCCGACAAACGGGTAAATCGATGAATATGGTTTAATGATCAAATGCTTGAAACTGAACATCGGTGTCGTCTCGAAGAACTGGTGTTCGAAACGTTTTTTTCCATACTCTTCCCGTGCATAGATTTTCATCCCTTTTTGCGCATACCTGCGTGCCCTGTTTCCATGCGTGCGCAGGCCACATAATTGGTTAACGCCACTGTTGTCATCCGGTTCGTAAAACTCGAAATTTATCAGACGTTCCCACAAATCGCCTGACTGATAGTAGTTTCCTGTTAATTCTGGATCCGAAGGATTCCAATTGATGCCGGGAACAAAAATGCCGGTTTCGTTATCAAAAAGCGAAAGCGAGTCGGCGCAAACCGATATGACGGCCAAACCATCGTCGGCACATCCCAGACTATTAATCAGATAAGTGTTGGTGAAAACGTTGCTGATACATTCATCATTTGAGTCGAAAACCGCAGCACGAATCACAATGGCATGGAGAACCGTTTCGGGCAAATAGAACAAATGTTCGGGTGCGGTTTGTATCGTGTAAATATCCGATTTCGAATAAAGGTTTTCATCCATTGTCAGCGGCTCCGAATAAAGCTGCGATTGTGCCGTAGGGCTGTTTCCGTTGGTCGTGAAACGGATTGTGTTTTGCGGATTAACGTTGCTCAGCACAAGCGAAAACGGATTTTCATAAAAGCCGCCCGCATGTGAAAACGTGACTTTTTCGTCTTGGGCCCAAATGTTCAGGCCGCATAAGACGAGACCGAAGATGAATATAATACGTTTCATAATGCCGCAAAGATATGAAAAAATCGGCCGCCTGATTTCCTGGCAACCGATTTTTTAAATGAATTAATATGCGCTTTGCGCGGCTAATAGCCAAATATTTAAATTTCCTCTTCCACGCGGATTGGCTGAGGTTCGGCCTTGTGGATGTCGAGTTCGTCAATCAGGTTGGTGGCGCCTGCGTACTTGTCGATGATGAAGAGCACGTAGCGGATGTCAACGTTGATGGTGCGCTGGAGTTTTGGCTCGAAGTTCACGTCGCCGCTCATGGCTTCCCAGTTGCCGTCGAAGGCAAGGCCAAGGAGTTCGCCCTTGGCGTTCATGATCGGGCTGCCTGAGTTGCCGCCGGTGATGTCGTTGGTCGAAAGGAAGCAAACGATGAGTTCGCCGTTGTCGTCAGCGTAAACGCCGAAGTCTTTCTTTTCGATGAGGTCGATAAGACGCTTTGGAGCATCAAATTCGTAGTCGCCAGGAACATACTTTTGGAGAATGCCGTTGGCGGTGCAGACATAGTCGTAGTGGACTGCATCGGCTGGCTGATAGTCCTGAACCGAACCGTAGCTCATTCTCATGGTTGAGTTGGCATCCGGGTAGAGGCTCTTTTCAGGTTGTGTGGCAGCGTAATATTCGCGCAGACCCTTGACAAAGATATGGTCGTTTTCGGAAACGGTAGTCATGGCTTCGCGGTAAGCTGGAACGTTTTCAATGAGTTTTTCCATCATTGAAGTTGACATGATGTAAGCGTAATCCTTGCCGATTTTCTTTGCATTTGGCTTGTTGATGAAAGCCTTGATGCTTTCAGGCGTAGCAAAGATTGAATTGGTGTAGACATCTTCAGTGAAAGCGTCGATGTCGCCTTTGAATTTCTTGTCGATGATGTTGTAGATTTCAGGGAGTTCGTCGGCCTTGAAAGCGTTCTTGTAGACTTTCAGCATTTCGCAGAAGGTCTTCTTTTCGACTTGTGGATTGGTTTCGGCAAACAGAGCGTCAACATCCATTTGTTTCAGAGCTTCGAGAGCCATGGCTTCAGCATCCTTATCCTTGCTCATCACGGCTTCGTAATATGGAGCGAATTGTGCAGCAATGCCGGCAGCGCCAATGTTGGCGATGAAGTTTGGATAATAAACATACTTGGCAACATCGCCGAGGGTTTCGTAAGCGTTCTTCAGGTTGGTGAGGGCCTTGCCGTATTCAGCCTGACGATTGGCATCTGCATAAACCCATGACTGATAGTCCTTTTCCATAGCGACCTTGGCTTCTTCGACCTTGTTCTTGCGGAGCATTTTGCACTGGCCGATGAAGTTCTTCCAAGTGTTGGCCAGACCAGCGTGGTTGTCGGCATACATCAGGTTGATTTCGTCGTCAGCCTTCATGTATTCTTCCATCACTTCGAGCTGCTTGCCGAAGATGTCGATAATCAGAGGATAGAAGGTTTCAACGTTGTAGTTGATGCCGTAGGATGACATGTAACGTTCGGTTGAACCTGGAAAACCCCAAATCATGGTGAAGTCGTCCTTCTGGACACCATCGAGGCTGATTGGGAGGTGATGTTTTGGAGTCAACGGCACATTGTCCTTTGAATATGGAGCAGGGTTGCCGTCCTTGTCGGCGTAGACGCGGAAAATGGAGAAGTCGCCAGTGTGACGAGGCCACATCCAGTTGTCAGTGTCGCCGCCGAACTTGCCAATGGATGAAGGTGGAGCACCTACAAGGCGCACGTCGGAGAACTCGCGATATACGAAGAGGAAATATTGGTTTCCATAGTAGAGAGCCTCTACTTTAGCGCGCAGGCCGTTGCCTTCAGCTGTAGCTGCGGCGATGACTGCGTCAGAGTTGCGAGCTACAAGCTCGTCGCGCTCTGTCTCTGTCATCTCAGGAGCGTAGCCCTTGAGGATGAGCTCAGTGACGTCCTCCATCCTGTCGAGGAAACTGACTGTAAGACCTGGGTTTGGAAGTTCTTCTGCGCGTGACATGGCCCAGAAACCGTCCTTGAGGTAGTCGTGCTCCACGCTTGAGTGCTTCTGGATCTGTGAGTATCCACAATGATGATTTGTGAATAGGAGTCCTTCATTTGAGACGATCTCGCCAGTGCAACCGCGTCCGAAAAGGACCACTGCGTCCTTGAGAGACGCCTGGTTCACACTGTAGATGTCTTCTGCTGAGAGTTTGAAACCCTTGGCCTGCATATCCTGGATGCGCTGTCCGATGAGTGATGGCAGCCACATTCCTTGGTCTGCAAGTGCAGGGATGCTGATGAGCAGTGCCGCTGCAATGATGGAAATGTACTTTTTCATATCTAGGTGTAGTTTAATTCAGATTCTTGCCGTGGCAGCGCCTGTATGAAAGGCCACTGCCGCAAGGACATGGCGCGTCTGGTGCCACGTGACGGAAGGCAATGCCATAGCGGAAAAAGTCGGAGAGCCCTTCCGCAGAAGGGACGCCGACGCCTTCGCTCGGTCCGAAGAACATGCCTCCGGGCATCTCCTCCTCCTCGTCCAGCTCCGGCTCTCCACTCTGGTCCTCGAGCTTGATGCTGATCTTGAGTATGCCCGCTTCCTTGGAACTCTGGCCCTTGAGAAGCCACTTCGGTACTGAGTTCGCATAGTCGGCTACGCTGTCGATATACTCTTTATACAGCTCGAAGGATGGTATCATCTCCATCCTATCATTTATCACCTTGAAGAGAGTTTCTGCCCCCTCGTCTGTCATAGCGTACTGTGCGTTTACAAACATGTGGCTGAGCTCGACGGCGACTTCGTGGTCGTCCAGACCAAGCGCCGTGAGCGACTGGCGCACCGCTTTCGACTCCTCGCACTCGTAGATGCAGTATGGCGCATTGGTACCGGTGCCGTGGCCTTGCTCCATGGTGAAACTCCTGTACTGCTGTATGTCGCTGAACTGTTTCCTTCCCTCCAGCAAGTCTTCCACTTCATAGACGAGAGGGGATACAAGGTAACATTCGCCATCGATGAAACGTCTCACCAGTCCAAGCATGGGCGAATTTGCGAAAAGATACGCCATCTTTCTGCTATCCTCTTCGTCGTCAATGATTTCCTGCATCTTGCCAATGAAGTCGTGCAGAGAAATGACTCCCCAGAGGTTCACAAGTCCCAGCAGGAGCCTGTCGATGTCGAAGAGTCCGCTGCGCTCCTTTTCTTCGATGACGTGGTCGATGTGTGGTCTCAGAACCTTATGCATCTCTTCGCTGATGAAGAAACTGTCCAATGCTTCCGGTGCAGGCTCGAAGAATGGGATAGTAGCCACTCCTGTGGGGAAGTCGATGTCGTCGATGCTTATCGCCTCGAGAGGTTTCGCCTTGACGGCCTTCTGGATGAGTTTAAGGTCTCTTTCTGTGAACACGCCTAGCCACTCCTCGGTGTGCTCGGAGATGTATGTGGCCAATTGCTCCACAAGGGCCGCTTTTTTCTGGCTACGCTTATATGACTGCCCGAAGCTGTCCAGCGTGTCCATCAGTTCTTCCTTTGTGAAGTAAGAAAAATATGAAATGAGCTTTTCGTTCATATGGTGTGTTCAATCATTCAAAGTTACGAAAGATTTGTGTTATTTTTGCAATATGGAACTATACGAATACGCCCGTCCCGCGCTCTTTGCGTCAAAAAAAATCCTTTTCGTGCATGGGTTTGCATCCAGCGGCCAGAATGGAACAGTGAAAACCATGCGCCTGCTCATGCCGCAGGCTACTGTCATCGCTCCGGATGTGCCTGTGGATCCACACGAGGCCATCAGATTTTTAAGTGACATTGTCGCCTCCGAGCAGCCTGATCTCATCGTCGGCACATCCATGGGCGCGATGTATGCCGAGATGCTTACCGGCGTGGATAGGATACTGGTCAATCCCGCGTTTGAACTGGCTGACACCATTCAGAAAAACAATGGCCTTGGCCGTCAGGAGTTCCATAATCCCCGTCTGGATGGACAGAAGGATTTCCTTGTAAACAAGGCTCTGCTGGAGGCGTTCCGTGAAGTATCTTCGCACTGCTTCGAGCAGCCTGATGACGAGCATGTGTGGGCTCTGTTCGGAACCAAGGATACATTGGTGAATACATATCCCCTCACTCGGCAGCATTACTCTCGCTGCATTCATTTCGTGGGTGAGCATTATCTGAATGACAGTACTTTCCTTCATGCGGTACTACCTGTGATTCAGATGATTGATGACCGTCAGAATGGTAAGTCCAAACCATCCATTGTCTTTTCATTCGACG
>JAZQPN010000071.1:0-2896 GCA_045628585.1 Bacteroidales bacterium
CGCTGCGGCAGTGCGCCGGAAAGCCCTGCGTTCCGGTTTATTCCGCATATTTTGCAATCAGGGCTTCCGCCGGGAGCCTGTCCGGATTCACGGAATACGCCGTTCCGTCGTTTTCTCTGTTGATGAGGAAATAGTCATACAGCTCTCTGCGCAGCGTGGCAGGGTCGCCGAAGGTATGCAGAGTATTCAGAAATTCGTTGAACTCTTTTTCTGTGTAAGCGGTATCCTCCGGAATCCTGTCCGCGAGATAGGACAGTGCCATCAGCCTCTTTTTTCGTTTTGCGGGAAGCGACGTCAGCCTGCCGGACGCATCCACAAATCCCATGATTTCCTTATTGAGCATTTTGATTTCCTTTCATAACCTTTTTTCATTAACCAGCAACAAATCAAATATCCGACGTGCAGCTAAACTCCCCATGTATTTATGCCTGCTGAAAGAATCCGGCAAAGGGAATATTACGGACAAGGCACTCCATTTCGTCCGCTATGTCTTCCATAGCGGGCTCTGCGTTTTCCCGGTGGCAGCATTCAAACTCATCAACGACATTCTCGATCAGAACCATATCGATGAACAGCGGAAGCCGATCAATCAACTCGTCCGAAATGTCGGTTTCACTTCGGTATCCGGAAAGAACAGTATCAAAGTACTTTTTCATTCCTATTTTCCGTTTCTCGGTTTCTTCAAATTGAAACCAGCCCACGCCATGCGTCCAAAGATTTGCCAGATCAAACATATACCAACAGTTTATACAATTATCAAAATCGAAAACGGTAATTCTCCCGGTATCCATGTCAATATGATAGTTGCCGTCGCTGAAATCAAAATGAACCAGTCCATAGGAATTGCCATCCCGAGGCAATGTGACAAAGTGATCCAGCCGTCTGGAAATTGCGTGCTTCAATTCCATATATGTATCCGGAATCAAATTGTCGATGTATGTCATATTGTACTTATCAAAATACTGCGGTCGACGGTAGATTGGCTGGAATTTTTTGGAGAGTTCGTGAATCTTTCCTAGCATTTTCCCTGTATTGAAGAAATATTCTTCAATCGGTACACCCTCCCGATAGCGATATCCGTTATCAGAAATCAGCATTCCCGGCGCATATTCAAACAGACTTGCGAATATGCTTCCAATATGCTCAACAAAATTCCCGTTCACGGACGGAATCACATCCGCTACCGATGCACCGTTATCCGCAAGGAAATGCATGAACTCTGTCTCTGCAAGAAAATCCTCCTCTGTCCGGTCATCAAACTGTGAAATGCGAAGAATCCTTTTTTTGCCTTCAGTATTTTTTATAACAAAGACGCCGTTTCTGCCACCTTCGTGCTCCGGCACCTTGCTGACCGACCATGTCTCCGCGTCAAACAGTTTCAGTATTGTTTTGTAATCATTTTCCACTCTGTTTGCTCCTTCATTCTATATTGCTCCATATTCATTAACATTTCATTTTCAAAACCAGTGACTTGATTCAATCTGATCCATCAATTTCCGATAGAACCCGATCTGATAGTCGATTTTTTCTTTCCAGAGTTTTTCACCGGTTTTCGTTCCGCAGGGCAATTCGCGAAGCTCGGTGAGACGGGCGAGCGTCTTTTGTACCAGCTCCCGCTGACCGTCAAGTGGAAGATTCGTATAGTCCTTGAAATGCAGTCCCTCATACAAGCGGTAGGCGTCAAAGCGGTCAATGTTGTCTGCATCGCCGACCGTCAGAGCAAGGGGCGTTCTCTCACCTTCAAAATCCGCCTGATCGTCCACATGAATCGCAATCCCGTAGCACATCTCCTCGGTTTCCATGTCAGAAAAGCCAAGCGAAAGCAGGAATGAACGGGCAATCTTCGCGCCGTATCTTCCGTGATTACGGTAATCCTCCTTGCTCTCAAAATCGACGGAATAGCCGATGTCGTGAAGCAGGCAGGCAATGATCGTTCTTTCTGTGTCAAAGCCTTCTGCTTCGGCGATTTTTGCGCCGATATGTGCAACTCTATACGAGTGCTCGATCCGATACTCCGCCATGCGCGGGATATTGTCTTTGTAGGAAGCGAGCTTCATAAGCTCGGTTTTCATAAAGGATTCTGTTTTCTTGATTCTATCTGTATTCATATCAATCTGCACTCCATCTGAATGTCAAACGGTTCATCCTTCACGCAACCCGGGATCAGATGTTCGCTCAGTTCAAAACCCATCGCCATATAAAAGCGGATCGTCTCCTCGGCAGAACTGCAAGAAGCATACAGAGCCGCCGCTCCACGGTTTTTTGCGTAGTCGCGGGCAGTTTCAATCAACCGCCGTCCGATCCCGTGCCGTCTGTAATCACGGGAAACGTGAAAGCTGTCGATAATCAGACGGTTTTCGTTCAGTTCCGGCAGCAGCATGATTTCACCGACGACCGTATCGCCGTCAAACGCACAGTAAGTTATATATTTTCCCGACAGTATCTCTATTGCCTTTTCACGTCTGCGTTCGGGAGACCACGTTTCGGCAAAGGGCTGCTTTTTCAAAAAAGCCTGCCGTTTTCCATGCGAAAGACATTCTGAACCTCCTGATACCGGTCAAACGAATCCATAGAGTTCTCAGTAAAGTTGCTTCTGTTCACCTGCTTGATTTCAAACATGTTTCCTCCGTCATCCGTCAAGGATCCGTATATTCACAGTTCCATTTCGCACTCATAACACGTGAGCAGCTTCCCGCGGTATTCCTCCTCGTCCGAGTTGCCATTTGGGCGCAAGCCGCACTTTTCCATCACCTTCCGGCTTCCGATATTTCCTTCAAAATATCCGGCGATCACCTTTTTGAAGCCCATTTCTCTGAATTCATTGATGACCGCTGAAACTGCTTCCGTCGCAAATCCCTGCCCCTTATACTTTGGGTCTATGACATATCCCACTTCG
>JAZQPN010000072.1:0-2234 GCA_045628585.1 Bacteroidales bacterium
TCAGGTCGGACCAAACTTCTTTGCTTCTTTCAAAAAAGGTGGTTTGAAACTCAATCTTTGCGCCATTGCCATTGTCGCTTTGGGCGTTTTGACCACGGTGTTGATTAGCCGTTTCAGCGGCGAGCCTCTGGAAGTGATGGCAGGCGTTTACACGGGTGCCATTACCAACACGCCGGGCATGTCGGCGGCACAGCAGACGGTCGGCGAACTGGGCATTTGCAGCCCCGAAACGATAGCCAACGGCTATGCCGTGGCTTATCCTTTGGGCGTTGTCGGCCTCATTGTCAGTTGCCTGATTATCCGTGCCGTGTGCAAGGTGAAACTGGATAACGAACCCATGTCGGATGCCAATCAGGAAGATGTGCGGGCACCGAAAAGCGAGACCACGAAAGCCGCTGCACAACGCCATAAGATTTTGCTGATACCTATTTTCCTGACCATTGGTTTGGGCATCGTATTAGGTTCGATTCCTGTCCCGATTGGCATGTCGGCACCGGTCAAGTTGGGTTTGGCAGGCGGACCATTGGTGATGGCCATTCTGGTCAGTTGGATTGGCGTGAAAAAAGGCTGGCTCGACACCGATTTCACTGGCAGCCACGGCATCTGGATGCTGCGTGAAGTGGGTATTGCCTTGTTCCTGGCGGCTGTCGGTTTGGGCGCCGGCGGCAGTTTCATCGACACCATCAAGGCGGGCGGCTACATGTGGATTCTGTACGGCGTCATCATTACTATGGTGCCTACTTTACTGGTCGGCATCTTCGCACGCCTGGTGCTGAAAGTCAATTATTATACTTTGATGGGCGTGATTGGCGGCGCCACCACCGACCCGCCGACTTTGGCTTTTGCCAATACCGTTGCCGCCGAACAGCAGAAAGCCACAGGCAGCACCGAGGAAAACCAATTGCCGAACATGGGCTATGCTACGGTTTATCCTTTGACGATGTTCCTACGTATCTTCACGGCACAGCTTTTGGTGCTTTTGGCAGTGTGATGTTTTCACAAAACCAGCAAAACTTTTGGCTTTTATAAACATTATGGCACAAGAAAGAGCGCCACTGGCTATTGGCTTTTGGCAGCTGGCTCATTGGTTCATCAAACAAGGAATATTCTTTTATTGACGAATAAATGAGCCAATGGCTAAGGGCTAAAAGCTTATAGCCAATAGCCACTTTGTGCATAAAGGTTTTGTCTTTGTTTTGTAAGTTTTGTGAGATACAACCTTGCAACCCAAATCGGTGTAGATTTTTCTTTCTAATTTTGCAATGTTAATCACAAAAATCAGGTATCATGAAAATCGTCACCACTATTGCAGTTGCAATCATCCTTTACAGCCTCATTGCAGGACTGTACAACCGTTCCATCAAAAACAAGACCAATCCGCAGAATAAGCTGCTCTTCAATTCCATTTGGCTGTTTATCCTGCCGGTTATCGTCATCATCATCACCAGTTTCCTGACCATTATTCCTGCTCAGGAATGTGGCGTGGTCATTACGCCTTCGGGTGTGAAACAGAAGACCTATTACACGGGTTGGCACGCCATTCTGCCTTGGTATCGTGTCGAGACCATGGATAAGACCGAACAAGTCTACACCTGCGCTAAGCGCACCGAAGTCGGCCACAGCGACCCGGATTACAGATCCTATAAGGCCGATGCCACGCAAGCCGAAACCGTGTGGACGCCAACCATCGACGGTATCAAGATGGGTTTCGACATCAGTGCCTCGTGGCGCATCGACCCGGAATATGCCTGGTGGATTTACGACAATGTTTCGGAAACCGACGGCAAGGAAAACGGACGCTTCTATTGGTTGGAGGAAAACGTAATCAAGCCGAAACTGAAATCGGCACTTGCCCTGACAACGAGCAAATACACGCCTATTCAGGTATACAGCACGAGCCGCGAAGAGATTCAGGAAATCGTGTTGGAAAGAATGAAGAAAGACATTGAGTCGTATCATCTTGTCCTCGACCAGATTGACATCCGCGAAGTGTACTACAACAGCGAATATGAAGGCGCCCTGAACCAGAAGAAACTGGAGGAACAGAAGGCCCTGACCCTTGCCGAAGTGACCAAACAGAAAGAGGAACTGAAGAAGCAGGCCGAAATCGAAAAGGACATCCAGATTCTGAATGCCGAAGGTGAGGCCGAAGCCCTGAAGATAAAAGGCGCTTCCGTTTCGAGCAACCCGAAAATCGTTCAGCTTGAATGGATTGGCAAGTGGGACGGCAAACT
>JAZQPN010000073.1:0-8148 GCA_045628585.1 Bacteroidales bacterium
TCAACCTATTCTATTATAATAACAAGAAAAACGGCGAAGTCGATTTTCTAATTGAAAAAAACGGTTCCGTAATTCCGATTGAAGTAAAATCCGGCAAAGATTACATTCGCCACGCATCATTGACCTATCTTTTGTCAAATGACAGTTTTGGGATTCCGGAAGGCATTGTCTTACAGAATGATAATATTTCGATTAAAGGAAAAACGACCTATTTGCCCATTTACATGACTATGTTCATAAAAGAGGAAGAACTCCCTGAAAAATTCATATACAAACTTGAATCAATCTGACGACTTTGAAAACATAAAAACGTGACATTTTGTCAAACGAAGCAGATTGGCAAACCTTTTGATTAAACCAAGTGCATTTTTAATTATCAAACAGCAATGGAAGAAAACAAAAATACTGAAATTCAAGACGATGAAACCGTAAAGGAGAACGTCGAAAATATGGAAACTGAAGAAACCGTCACTGAAGAAAAGCAGGAAAGCACTGTTGAAGACGCTTCAGATGACAAACAAAAGCGACATAAAGGCAGACACGCCCGCGAGAAGGAACTTGAGAAAGCCATCGAGGATGAAAAAGCCAAATTCGCCGAACTCAACGACAAATATCTTCGCATTTTCTCCGAGTTTGACAACTACCGCAAACGCACGGCGAAGGAAAAACTCGACATGGCCTCCACTGCATCGGAAGGCGTCATCAAGGATTTGCTGCCTGTTTTCGATGATTTCGAACGCGCCTTGCAAAACATGGAAAAGAACGGCAACGAAGCCGATTTGCAAGGTGTTACATTGATTTTCAACAAATTGAAGAACACTTTGAAGGCAAAAGGTCTGGAAGAAATCGAAGCTATGGGCGCAGAATTCAACACCGATGAACACGAAGCCCTGACCCTTATCCCTGCTCCAACGGAAGATCAGAAAGGCAAAGTGCTCGATGTCATTCAAAAAGGTTACAAACTGAACGGCAAAGTGATTCGTTTCGCCCGCGTGGTGGTTGGAAATTAAAATGAATAATTGGTTTTCAGTTTTCAGTTCACAGTTTTCAGTTTATACTGTTTATTCAGAAACCGATAACCGAAAACTGATAACCGAAAACTGAAAAAACAAAGAATTATGGCTGAAAAAAGAGATTACTACGAAGTGTTAGGCGTCAGCAAGAGCGCCACACCCGAAGAGATAAAAAAGGCTTACCGTCAGTTGGCCCTGAAATATCACCCCGACAGAAACCCTGATGACAAGGATGCCGAGGAGAAGTTCAAGGAAGCGGCTGAGGCTTACAGCGTTTTGAGCGATGAAAACAAACGTGCCCGCTACGACCGTTACGGCTTTGCCGGCATGAACGGCGGCAGTGCCAGTGGCGGAGGTTTCAGTGGCGGTTTTGGCGACTTCGACCTGAACGACATCCTGAACAAAGTGTTTGGTCAAGGCTTTGATTTCGGCGGCTTCAACTTTGGCGGTTTTGGCGGCGGTAGCGGCCGCGGTGGCGTTGCACGTCAGCGCGGCTCCAATATCCGCGTCAAGGTGAAACTCAACCTTCAGGAAATCGCCAAGGGCGTGAAAAAGAAAATCAAGGTCAACAAATACGTGACCTGCGACCATTGCCACGGCAGCGGCTCGGAAAACGGTGCAACTGAAACTTGTCCGACCTGTCACGGCAGAGGTCAAGTCGTGCAGACCGTCAATTCTTTCTTCGGCGCTATGCAAACGGCATCGGTCTGCCCTACCTGCGGCGGAACGGGACAAATCATCAAAAACAAGTGCAAGCACTGCCAGGGCGAAGGCATCATGAAAGGTGAGGAAATCATCGACATCGAAATACCAGCCGGCGTTGGCAACGACATGCAACTCACCGTGCGCGGCAAAGGCAATGCAGGTCCACACAACGGCATCAACGGCGATTTGATTGTCGTCATCGAGGAAGAAGAAAGCAAGGAATTTGAACGCGACGGCAGCAACCTGATTTACAATCTTTTCCTGACCATTCCGGAGGCCATTCTCGGCACACAAGCCGAAGTCCCGACCATCGATGGGAAAGTCCGCGTGAAAATCGCCCCTGGCACGCAAAGCGGAAAAGTTTTGCGATTGAGAGGCAAAGGCTTGCCGAACATCAACAGTTACGGCAGTGGCGACATGCTGGTCAACGTGAACGTCTGGATTCCGAAAAAAGTGACCAAGGAAGAAGAGAAAATGCTGGAAGAACTTGCCAAATCGGAGAATTTCAAGCCCAATCCGACCGACGAGGAAAAGAGCTTCTTCAACAGAATTAGAGATTACTTTAATTAGAATACGAGACTTCGAGACTTCGAGAATACGAGTTTCCCAGAGTTCTTTGCCTCGCAATCCAAACATCACTCGCATGAACATCTCCGTTCAAAATGTCACAAAGCGTTATGCCGACCATCTGGCCCTCGACAACATCAGTTTGGAAGTGCCCGAGCAAAGCATCTATGGCCTTTTAGGTCCAAACGGAGCCGGCAAGACAACGCTCATCAGAATCCTCAACCAGATTACCGCTCCCGACAGTGGCGAAGTGCTTATCAACGGCGAAAGATTAGCTCAAAAGCACATTGCCACGATTGGCTATCTGCCGGAAGAACGTGGCCTATACAAGAAAATGAAAGTCGGCGAACAGGCTATCTATCTTGCCCAACTGAAAGGCATCAGCAAACCCGAAGCCATAAAACGCCTCAAATTCTGGTTCGAGAAATTTGAAATCGGCAACTGGTGGGACAAGAAAATCGAAGAGCTCAGCAAGGGAATGCAGCAGAAGATTCAGTTCATCACCACCATCATTCACGAGCCGAAAATCCTCATCTTCGACGAACCTTTCAGCGGCTTCGACCCCATCAACGCCAATTTGCTGAAAGAATCCATTCTGGAATTGCGGCAAAACGGAGCAACCATCCTTTTATCGACCCACAACATGGCTTCCGTTGAGGAAATGTGCGACAGCATCACATTGATAAACAACGGAAAACGAATCTTGGAAGGCCGCGTCAACGACATCAAACGGCAATTCGACACACACAACAAGGAAGTCAGAATCCGCATCAGCGACAAATCGAAACTGCAAGCATTGACCGACACCTATAATAATATAAAGGTGTGCTATGAAGGCGACGAAACGCTTCTGACCCTGGAAGATCCAGACAGCGATCTGATTCACAGCATTATTGATTTAGGCGAATTGGTGTCATTCAGGGAACTGCTGCCCTCAATCAACGATATTTTCATTCAGGAAGTGCAATCCAAAAACCGAGCATCATGAACAAGATTGGACTCATCATCAAGCGCGAATACCTGACCCGCGTCCGCAAGCGCAGTTTCATCATCATGACTTTCCTCGGTCCTATCCTTTTGGCCGCATTATACATTGTTCCAATTCTTTTGGCATTAAATTCAGGCGAAGACCGCCGAACCATTGCCGTTGTCGATGGCAGCCATTGGTTTGAAGACCGGTTCACCAACAATGCAGAGCAGACTTTCATCATCGTTGAAGGGCAACCCATTGACTCCGTGAAGGAAATGGTCAACAAAGGTGCTTTCGACATGGCGCTTTACATTCCTCCGACACAACTCAACGTGCCATCTAATGCCATTCTTTACAGCAAACGGCAAGTCCCGCTCAACATCGACACCTACATCCGGGAAGTGATGAAAAAGGAAATTGAGGAGCAGAAACTGCTTGCTTCCGGCGTCGACCCCGACATCGTCAATGCCGTAAAGACCGACATCAACCTTTCGGTGATGCGCATGGATGATGAAGGCAATGAAAAAGAGACATTTACGGAGGTGCAATTCATTTTAGGCATCATTTTAGCCACTTTGATTTACACCTTTATAATTATGTTCGGCGGTCAAGTGATGAATGGCGTTGCCGAAGAAAAGACAAATCGCATCATCGAAGTGATTATCAGTTCGGTGAAACCTTTCCAACTGATGATGGGCAAAATCATTGGCGTTTCGCTTGTCGCCTTGACACAATTCGTGATGTGGGTTTTGCTCACCGGCGCCATATACTTCGGTTTCTCGGCAGCCGTCGGCATCACCCATCCTGAAAGCATTTCAAGCGGAACAGTAATGACGCAAAGCATTGAAACAACGGATATTATGAGCAACGAAACCATTCAGCAAGTGGTCAGCATAGCCAACAGCATCGATTTCGGCACCATAATCCTGAGTTTTCTCATTTTCTTCATTTGCGGTTACCTGCTATACGGCACACTGTTTGCCGCAATCGGTTCGCTGGTTGACAACAACACTGATTCACAACAGTTTACACTACCAGTCACAGTACCACTCATCGTTGCGCTCATTGCCTCGTTCTACATCATCAACAATCCCGACGGACAATTAGGCCTTTGGCTCTCGATGATACCCTTCACCTCCCCCATCACGATGATGGTCAGGATTCCGTTTGGCGTGCCCATTTGGCAGATAGTGCTTTCAGTGGCTTTGTTAGTCGCGACATTTGTCTTTATGACATGGTTTGCCGCAAAAATCTATCGCACAGGCATCCTGATGTACGGCAAAAAACTTTCTTACAAAGAAATTTTCAAGTGGTTAAAATATAAATAATTATAAAACAAGACATTAAGCACTATTTTGACAGTTTTTAAAATATTAAATCAAAAAGCAAATTCAATTATTTTTGGGAATTGAATAGAAATATACTATTTTTGCACCCTCCAATAGTGTGGAGAAATAAGAAGAAAATACAATAACAAATTAAAAGTCAAATAATTAAATTAGTTTAAAATGCAACACAAAGGAGCAATTAGAGCGTTAGCTATCATCTTCGGATTGATTTTCCTCTATCAGCTGTCGTTCACTTTGGTGACCAAGAGAGTTGAGAAGAAGGCAGTCAAGTTTGCCGAAACAGAAGCTAGCAAGCTGGCAAATGGAGACGAGTCACAACTCGAAGCCTTGAAAGAGGCGAAAGAGACTTACTATTTAGACTCGGTGAGCAACACGAACGTTTACAACCTCTTATTCAAGAAGTTCACTTATCGTGATGCAAAAGAAAGAGAAATCAATTTAGGTCTGGACTTGAAGGGCGGCATGAACGTCACCCTTGAAGTTTCCGTTAAGGACATTGTCAACGCACTGTCGGGCCATTCACAAGACCCAGTTTTCCTCCAGGCTATGGAAGAAGCCAGCAGAGGTTTGGAAAACAGTGAAGGTGACTTCGTAACTTTGTTCGGCGAAGCTTACGAAAAGATTGATCCTAACGCAAAACTTGCTTCAATTTTCCTGTATGAATTCAAGGACAAAGGCATCACCGTCAATTCAACAAACAACGAAGTGCTGAAGGTCTTGAAGGAAGAAAGCGATGGCGCTATCGACCGTTCCTACCAGATTCTGAGAACCCGTATCGACCGTTTCGGCGTTGCACAGCCTAACATCCAGAAACTGGAAAACTCAGGCCGCATCCTCGTCGAACTGCCGGGTATAAAGGATCCAAAGCGTGTCCGCAAACTTTTGCAAGGCACCGCTCAATTGGAATTCTGGGAGACCTACAACTTCAACGAACTCGCTCAATATTTCGATGCTGCCAATGCTAAGATAGCTGAAAACAACAAGGCTGCCAAAGACCTGAACGCCAACGAAGCCGTTAAAGAAGAAGTCGTTGAAACTGAAGAAGTTCCAGCAGCCGAAGGCGAAGAAAACGTTGCTACTGAAGAAGAAACAGTTGAAACAGAAGTTGCCGAAGCTGACAGCACCGCTGAAGCTGACCTTCTCGAACAGATGAACGAAGAAGGTGAAGAAGAACTTTCAGAAGACGAACAGCTCAACAAGTTCGCTGAAAACAATCCTCTCTTCAGCCTTCTTCAACCTTCATTCTATCAGAACGAAGCTGGTCAGGTAGTTGCTGGTCAGACAGCCCGCGTCGGTGTCGCTCAAGTGAAAGATACCGCTGCCATCAACAAAATGTTGGCTGATACCAGAAACCTCTTCCCACGCAACATGAAGTTCGCTTGGACCGTGAAACCTGAAAAGGGTCAGAACGAAGTCGAGTTCCTTGAACTCGTTGCCTTAAAGATGTCACGCGACGGCAAATGCGCCCTCGGCGGTGAAGTCGTCACCGACGCACGTCAGGACTTCGGTCAGCAGAACGACGTGGAAGTCACCATTCAGATGAATGCTGAAGGTGCTAAGATCTGGAAGCGCCTCACAGGTGAAAACATCGGCAGACAGATTGCCATCGTCCTCGATGACTATGTCTACAGCTATCCAAACGTTAATGATGAAATCGCCGGTGGCCGTTCATCCATCTCTGGCGGCGGCATGACCATTGAAGAAGGTCAAGACTTGGCCAACATCCTGAAGGCTGGTAAACTGCCGGCTCCAGCACGTATCCTTGAAGAACAAGTGGTTGGTCCTTCACTCGGTAAGGAAGCCGTTCAGAAAGGTATGTGGTCAATGGTGTTTGCTTTCATCCTCGTTCTGGTTTACATGGTGTTCTTCTACAACAAGTCAGGTCTCGTAGCCGATATCGCCCTGTTGGTGAACGTATTCTTCCTGTTTGGCGTTCTCGCTTGCCTCGGTTCAGTTTTGACACTGCCTGGCATCGCCGGTATCGTCCTCACCTTGGGTATGGCTGTTGACTCGAACGTCATTATCTTTGAACGTATCAAGGAAGAAGTCCGCAATGGCAAGGGCCTGAAACTCGCCATCGAAGAAGGTTACAAGAATGCTTATTCAGCCATCATCGACGGTAACGTCACCACCTTGATTACCGGTGTCATCCTTATCATCTTAGGTACTGGCCCAGTCCACAGCTTCGCTGTCACCCTCTGCGTCGGTATCCTGACCTCACTGTTCACCTCTATCTTCATCTCAAGACTTATCTTTGCCCGTATGCTTGACAAGGAAAAGGACATCACTTTCACCACCAACGCTACCCGCAATTTCTTACAGAATACGAACTTCGATTTCATCGATTTCCGCAAGACCGCTTTCATCATCGCCGGTATTTTCGTAGTCATCAGCGTCGGTTCACTCGCTTTCAGAGGCCTGAACCTCGGTATCGACTTCAAGGGTGGCCGTAACTATGTCGTTCAATTCGACGACCCATCTATTAAGGTTGAACAAGTCCGCGATGCTTTGACCGATGTCAACATCGACAAGGCAGCCATCCACGAAGCTCTTGAAATGAGAGAAGACCAGGAAATCAAGGATTGGTCAACTCCAGAAGTCAAGACATACGGTACAAACGGTCAGGTGAAGATCACGACCAAGTTCTTGATTGAAAACGACAATCAGGCTGTTGATTCAGTTCTCCAAGTCATCCTCTACGATAATTTGAAGGGCCTCTATAAGCAGCAACTCGCCATGAGCCAGTTCTCATCAGAAGACGAAACCGTCGGTATCCTGAGCACTCAGAAAGTCGGTGCTACCATCGCAAGCGACGTTACCCGCAAGTCCATCATCGCCATCATCGTTGCTTTGGCCCTGATGTTCTGCTACATCGCCGTCAGATTCAGAAAATGGCAGTATGGTCTCGCTTCCATCATGGCATTGGCACACGATACCATCCTCGTGTTGGGTATGTATTCGTTGTTCTACAACGTCTTGCCATTCACCATGGAAGTCGACCAGAGCTTCATCGCTGCCGTTCTGACTGTCATCGGTTACTCCATCAATGCTACCGTGGTTATCTTCGACCGTATCCGTGAGAACGTCAACAACCACCCGAAGGCTACATGGAAAGAAAACATGGTCAACGCAGTGAACAGCACATTGACACGTTCCTTCAACACCTCAGGTTCAACCCTCGTCGTGTTGCTGGCCATCTTCATCTTCGGTGGCGACACCATCCGTGGCTTCATCTTCGCCCTGTTGGTTGGTATCATCGCCGGTACATTCTCTTCAGTGTTCCTCTCAACTCCATTCGCTTACGTCCTGATGAAGGGTAAGGAAAAGGATGTTGAAATTGAAGAAAAGGCACAATCATCAAGAAGAAAATAATATCTAAAAATATTAACCTTCAATCTGCTTGCAAGAGGGTGACTAAAAAGTTTAGTCATCCTCTTTTTTGTTTTCGCGGCCATTGCCATGATTCTGTTATTGACAGCTATCGTGCAAAAAAATGGCTATTATTTTGAAAAACAAATAAATAGCCATTGTTATTTGACGGGAT
>JAZQPN010000074.1:0-5248 GCA_045628585.1 Bacteroidales bacterium
GCCAAACAATAAATTTCCGTAATTTTGTCCTCTGATAATAACATAGCGTGTTTTTTTGTTTACTTTAACACTACAAATATACGAAAAAAATCGCTATGTTATTCTTTTTCAATCAGTTATTTTATATCGAACTCACGTTAATATATGGTCTCGTTTTCCAATCCGGTCAGTGCAACGGCAAACGTGTTGGTCGTGTCGCTACTTGTCATGCAAAAATCTTCAAGGCTAGTGCCTGGTTCCAAACCGTAGCAAACGCCACGCTTGAGGATAGGCATGCCGTCGTCGTTTATCACGCCGCCCAAGGTGGCGTAGGTGGAGCCAATGTTGGTTGCACTATCAGTAGTCACTTTTACCACACCATCCTTAGTTACAAACTCCTTTTCATCCTTAGCATAGGCATAACGTTTCCCATCAAATCCGTAGGCGCGGTAATAGTATTTCTGGTCGGGTTCCAAATCGGTCAAAGTGCAAGTGTATTCACCCTTGCCGCTGCCGTTGGCCACGTGGAAATCGGCGATAGTAGGATTTGAGCTCTTGCCCCAGCACACGCCGCGTTCGGTGCAGTCGGTTTCTGCCTTGGCACTTACCACTGCGCTTACTGCCGTTATTTCTGTTGCTTCGCTGGTCTTCAGGTTTACAAATTCACCTTTGGGCATTTCAGCGTCTTTCTTGCACGACATCAGCACAAGGAGAAGAAGACTGAATATTGAGAGTTTTGTTATTGTTGCTTTCATGATTTGTGGACTATTTGACATTTGGACACTTTGACTATTGGACTTTTAGACTTGTGGACAATTGGACATTTGGACACTTTGACTATTGGACTTTAAGATTTGTGGACTATTGGGCATTTAGACTTTGGGACATTTGACTTTTAAACATTTCCGATTTGTGGTTTACTTTTTACTTATTTCCCAATGGCCGCCATTGGCAGGGCCTTCGTAACGAAGCATTTCAGCCTCTTGCATGGCCTTTAGGATTTTCTTGATGGTGGTGTGGCCAATGCCTAACTGGGTCTCCATTTGGGCTACCGAAACATTGCCCGATTCGCTTTCAATCAGGCTGATGATAGCCATTGCTTTTTCGGGCCACTTTTCAGGCCACTTTTCAGGCCACTTTTCAGTTGTGTCATTTTGATTCTTTGACACTCTTTTGAATATGATGGCAACACCGTCAGGCCGAATCTCATAATAAGGTTCGGGAATATGATGCTGCACGCAGGCATCCACCATCCTGCCTACTCCCGACCCCCAGCTCTCAAGCCATGAGGTCTTGTATAGAATCTCTGCAATCAGTGGATTGAAAGGACGGGAATCGTGTTTGAGCTTGATGTTTTCTGGTGTGACACCGGCTGGCAAACGACCTGGGTTTTCAATCTCAACACGGTCGTCGTAGATGGCTAGACTTACGGAACCAGATATGGAATCGAATGATCTGTGGCACAACGCATTGACCATAGCTTCGCGAAGGGCTTCAACTGGAACTTCAAGATGTTCGACCCTTTGCAAGCCTTCCACTCTGCCATAAAGATTGAGATGCTTGAAACAAAACGACATTCCTGCGTCCAACAAATCAAAGAAATTTCCCGAAACCCTTTTATTGTCAAGGAAAACATTCTTGTCAACACCTTCAAAACGTGCCATTCGAAGAAGAAGCTGGGGATAATTATGAACCTTTCCACTAAACAGAGCGACAGCAGCCTGCATGGGTTTCCCGTCTTTAAGAAGTGATAATTTCTGTAAGATGTCAGAAACGGGAAGAGCAAGTGCGCTTTCAGGCAAACGGCCACCGCGAACACCCAACCTGACGGCATTCATCACACATTCTTCGTCGAAATCGCCAATGGAGAAATCATCAGCGATTTGCCGCTCCCAACCAAAAAGATGGGGTTTGCTGGCACGTAGCCTTTCATCATACATGGCACGAGGCATAGCCCGTGTGGTGCTTTCCACCCTATGGAAAGGACGGCCATTGCAGGTGTACGGTTCGCGTCCCCATACCCAGGCATCAAATTGCATGGCGATGATTTGGAATCCAGGCCGGTCGGGAATGTCGATATATTCCACCCGAACATCAACGGAAGGCTCAATACCGGCTAAGGCTTGAGCTATCTCGCGGCGGGTATTGTCGGTAACTTCCTGTCCCAACATCTTCAGCGATGTGGGAGCTATGCCGAAAACAAGCCAGCCACCATCGGTGTTCAGGAATGCACAAGCCGAGTGCATGGCGTCTTTCAGCTCACCGGTGGACTTCTTCAGCTCCAGTTCGCGATGCTCATCGTTAGAAATCAGGGTTTGTATATCAGATAAATTCATGATTGGACTGTTTTTTTGATCTTTTGACACTTTGACTATTGGACTTTTAGACTTGTGGACTATTTGACTTTTAGACTGTTTTGACTTTTAGATTACGAGATTTCAAGACCACAGGACATTGGACTTAGAAGAATTGAATATTTTTTTGACAATTTTGAACTTTTTATTACTGACAATCGAGAATCAACACATTGCCATTCATTTCGACAAGCTCAATGAGCGAAAAAAAATCCTCCTAACTCCTCATTCCAAACTCTTAACTCTTACCACTTTCCACTTTAAAACTTTTCCACTTTCCACTTTAAAACTTTCCACTTTCCACTTCCTTACTTCCTCTTGAAGCAATACCCTACACCAATTTTACATTCCATGTATTTTGCACCTATGGCTGTAGCACCTGCCGAGATGCTGAAACCTTTGATATGCGCCATCAAACCTGCTTCGAAAGTGAAACCTTTGTAGGTGTTTTCAGTCGGAGCAAACCATTGGCCGCCATCGGTCTTCCAGAGCAAAGTGCGTTGGCCGTAGCCATAACCGAAATAAAGATAAACGGGACTGCCCAACTTGCAGAGGCCGCCCGCCGTGGCCGACCATCGCGAAGAGGACTTTTCCGTAAAGGAAAACACAAGCGGTGCATTGTCTCCCGTATTTCCGTTGGCATCGCAAGTAAAATCAGATTTGGTGAAATTGAAATTCGTCATGGCGCTGACGTACCAGCCCAACTGTTTCACCTGTCCCAAAGTGAGGCCGAATGAGGTTTGAGGGGCAATGGAATATGCGCCATTCAGCAGGATGAAATTCACGCCGCGCGAGACAAAAGACTGTGGTGTTTCGCTGTGCAGCACAAGATAAGGCTCTGCATCTCCGCCTGTTTTACGCACTTCAATATCCTTGTCGGCATATTTCTTGCCACGCTCGGCATGAATGGTGTGTTTGCCAAAAGCGAGATCTGCTTTCACGGGCGAAACGCCAACTTTTTCGCCATCCACAAAGACGACATCGCCTTTTTGGTCGGTGGTAATGGTCACCAAACGGCCAAATGCAATGAAAATCTGCAAGTCGTTGTCGCTGGTTCTCACCTCAATATCCTTGCTCTGCTCGTTCTTGTCACGCACGGCCTTCACAGTATGGCTTCCAAAGCCCACGGAAGTGTGCAATGGCGTTTCGCCTACATATTCCCTGTCGATATAGACCTTATCGCCCGCATGGTCGGTCTCAACGGTCAGGTTGCGGCCCGTGTCTAATTTTTCCTCCAATGTGAAAGTCTTGCCTTCCTCAATGGTAATGGTTCTGCTGACAGGAGCGCAGCCTGCCTTTTCAATCCTCACTGTGTGTTCGCCAATCAGAATCTGGTTGATGGCTTTTGGCGTTTCGCCCACTTCCTTGCCGTCGATGAAAAGTTTTGCCAGACTCGGCGTGCTGCTCACCATAAGCCGTCCCATGATAGGCGTTGGTGCGTTAAGGTTTATGACTTGTCCCGACATGTTGTCGGTGATGGTGCGTTTTACCGTACTTGTACGGTGGTTTTTCATGCGGCATTCCATGGTGTAGTCGCCTGCTTCGAGGTCGCCTGTCCATGTGCGAGTGCCTTTCCTTTCGTTGTTCACCCAGATTTCGGCATCGGCATCGACCTTCAGGGTGACGGTCGAGAAGTTGGCGGCAAGGTTTGCATTGAGCGTAAAAGTCTGTTCGTCCTCAATGTTCACTTTGCGCTCAAAAGGCTTGTATTTCTGATGGACGATGCGCACGGTGTGCTGTCCGCTGGCCAACTGCCGAGGCGAGCGCAAGGCATCGGCGCCATTGGCATTGTCGATATAAATGGAAGCCTTGGAAAGAATCGCGTTGTCGCCTTCAATTTTCAGGAAACCGAAAGCAGGTTTCAGATTGATGTCCAATTTCACCGTGTTTTCCGGGTCGTTCACGTTTATCTTGCCAGCAGTGTTATGGTAATCGGAGGCTTCGACACGATAATCGTATGTGCCGAAACCGACATATTTCTGCGCCACGCCATCGGCGACAGGCCACGGCTCGTCGTTGACCCACAGCAGGGCATCTTTGGGGAAGACGCTGAAAACCAGCCACTGCTGCGTGACGGAAATTCCATCACTCCCTACGGGGCGTTTATATACAATATACACATTATAATCCGTCAGGCTTTCCACGCCATCCTTGAGGCCGTGGTCGCGGAAATCGCAGCGGTAGTTGCCCATTTCGGATTTCACCGTCAGCTTCACCGTGCCGTCGGGAACGTAAAGCTGTATCTCGCCGCCATCCTGCACGGTCTTCACGATGCTGTGGGCGTTGTCCAACTGAAACCGCAAGAGGCTGCGTTCCTCCGGCGTGAAGCCTTCCGTGATAACGTGCAGCACGGCACATTTTCGCTGCCCCACGGGGTCAACTTCCTGGTTCACAAGAGCCGTCTGCATTCTCGAATTCGGCTCTATCTTGGTAATTTTCAAGTCTTGCGCCGTGGCCATAATGCCTGCCAACAGCAACACAAACAAGGTAAAATAACGTCTCATTTATCCTAATTTCTTTCGTTTTATGTAACTGTTCAAAATTAAACTTCAATTTGGATTTCGAGGCTGCGAGGTTGCGAGGCTTCGGGATGCCGGAATGCCTCGCAATCTCGCATTCCCGCGACCTCGATGCCTCGTTTTCAATATGTAAACTAATTTTGATCACCTACTTACAAATTCATTTCATAATATAGAGTGTGCAAAACTACGAAATTAGTCTAACGGACGCAATTTTTTTGGGAGCTATATACAAGCCGGCATCAGAAGTCGACGTCGCGGAGCGAGAACCTCTCTTTCACTGGCGTGTGGTTTTCATTCCAGGCGCGGATATGAATCTCAGGATTTTCGTTGCGCAAATCGACAAGCAGGAAAAGATAGCCCACGTCGCCATACACGTTCGAGAAATACTCCTGA
>JAZQPN010000075.1:0-4913 GCA_045628585.1 Bacteroidales bacterium
ACCTGACACTCATGAATCATCAGATACAGCCGAAAAGCCGAAAGAAATACCTGCTGAAAGACCCGAAAAGAACCAGCGCGACGAGCTGCTGAGTCAATTCGATGGCGTGGTGCAGGCCGAAGGCGTTCTGGAAATCATGCCAGAAGGTTTCGGTTTCCTGCGTTCGTCGGATTACAATTACCTGCCTTCTCCTGACGACATTTACGTTTCGCAATCGCAAATCAAGCTGTTCGGCCTGAAGACTGGCGACACCGTGCTGGGTTCAATCCGTCCTCCGAAAAGCGGCGAAAAGTTCTTCCCGCTGATTAAAGTGGATTACATCAACGGCAGAAGACCTGAAGAAGTCCGCGACCGCATTCCTTTCGACTACCTGACTCCTTTGTTCCCGAATGAGAAATTCAAGATTACGGGACACAAAGGCGCCACCATCTCGACCCGAATCATGGATATGTTCGCGCCTATCGGCAAAGGTCAGCGCGGCCTGATTGTGGCTCAGCCAAAGACAGGTAAAACCGTATTGTTGAAGGAAGTGGCCAACGCCATTGCCGCCAACCACCCTGAGGTTTACCTTATCATATTATTGATTGACGAGCGTCCTGAAGAAGTCACCGACATGCAGCGCAGCGTGAATGCCGAAGTCATCGCCTCGACTTTCGACGAACCGGCATCGAAACACGTTCAGATTGCCAACATCGTTCTTGAAAAAGCCAAGCGCCTGACCGAATGTGGTCACGACGTGGTCATACTTTTAGACTCCATCACCCGTCTGGCACGCGCCTACAACACCGTCTCCCCTGCTTCCGGCAAGGTGCTTTCCGGTGGTGTCGAAGCCAACGCCTTGCAGAAACCAAAGCGTTTCTTCGGCGCAGCGCGTAAGATTGAAAACGGCGGTTCACTGACCATTTTGGCCACCGCCTTGATTGACACCGGCTCCAAGATGGACGAAGTCATCTTCGAAGAATTCAAGGGAACAGGCAACATGGAACTGCAACTCGACCGCCGTCTGTCGAACAAACGCATCTTCCCATCCATCGACATTGTGGCATCGGGCACACGCCGCGACGACCTTCTGGTCGACGAAACCACATTGGCACGCGTCTGGGCATTACGTACGCATTTCGCTGACATGACGCCTGTCGAAGCCATGGAATTCCTCAAGGATCGCGTTGCCAAGACCATCAACAATGAAGAATTTCTGATGAGTCTGGATAAATAAGGGAATTGACTGATTCAACTATTTCGGGACATTCGCTTTTTTGTGAATGTCCCGATTTTATTAAGTTTTGAAAGATGATTTTGCATAAAAAACCATTCATTTTGCCGCGCTTTCATTTCGTATGCCTAAATTCCATATCTTTGCGCGTTTTTTGCACCTTATTAAATAAATACGACTGAATGAACCGCTTTTTTATCGCCATCTACCGTTACTTCAAGAATCATAAATCCTTGATGTGGACGATTTTAATTGGCACGACCATACTTTTCGGCTATTTAGCCACATGGATAGAATTTGAAGAAAACCTCATTCAATTATTTCCTTCGACCGACAAGATGCGCGAAGCGGAACTTGCTTTCGGCAACCTGAAAGTCAAGGACAAGGTTTTCGTTGAATTTCAGGCCCGTGAAGGAGCCGAAGTTAGCCCAGAACAGCTTGCCGAAGCCTCCGATGCCTATTTGGACAGCCTGATGGCACACGACAAGGACGGTTGGATTACGAGTTGCCTCTGGCGCTTCGACGACGACATGATGATGAACGCCTTGGACTATTTGCTGAACGAAGCCGCCACATTCGTCACGCCTGAAATGTATCCCGTACTCGACAAATGGATTGAAAACGGCTGCCCCGAAGAAGTGCCTCAGGAAGCCATCGACCTACTATCCGATTACACAGGCGGTTACACAATGATTGACGGACATCTTTTCTCGCCCGACTCGACCATTGCCGTGGCTTACATCAATCCTTCTTTCAATTCGTTAGACACAAAAGTCACGGGACAGCTCATTTCCTTGATGCAAGACGAGGAAAAGACTTTCAATCAAGCCTATCCTGATGTCGAGATGCTCTATCACGGCGCAGCCGTCGAAGGCACCGACAACTCACGCACCATCAAACGCGACCTTGTTGTCACGGTGGGCCTTTCGCTGCTTGTCATTTGCTTCGTCATCTGCCTCTGTTTCAAGAACCGTTCCACGCTGCCCATGCTGCTTGCGCCCGTCGTCTACGGTGCCTTGTTTGCCTTGGCTGGCGTTTATGTGGTGAAAGGCAGCATGTCGTTCATGGCTATCGGCATGGCGGCCATTGTGCTTGGCGTGGCGATGAGTTACGTGCTGCATGTGCTGACGCATTACAAATACGTCTCCGACCCCGAACAAGTCATTAAGGAACAGGCGCGTCCCGTGTGTTTAGGTTCGCTGACAACCATCGGTGCCTTCATCAGCCTGATGTTCACCACCAGCGAACTGCTGAGCGATTTCGGCTTGTTCGCTTCATTCTCATTGGTCGGCACAACGCTTTTCGCACTGATTTTCCTGCCGCATTTCTTCCGTCCCGAACAAAACCGCAAGTCGAAAAAAGCCTTCGACCTCGCCGACAGAATCAATGCCTATCCTTTGGACCGCAAATATTGGCTGGTTGGTTTGCTGGTGATTCTCATCATCATTACCATTTTCACCTCAAAGAACGTGAATTTCGACACCGACTTGAACAATATCGGTTACACACGTCCTAATGTACTGAAATCGAAGGAATTGTATAGTGAAAAAATCGACAAGGGCCTGTTCAACATGTATTACGCTGGAGCTGGCGAGACCTTGGACGAAGCCATTCTAACGACACGCAAGATTGCTGCAAAGTTAGACAGCCTGCAAGGAAACGGCATCGTGAAAAGCCGCGGCAAGATGCAAGACCTGCTCATTCCGCTCGACGAACAGCAGGAAAACATCGACCGCTGGCAGGAATATTGGATGGAACACACCTTGCCCGTAAACGCTCCAAGCATCGCCCAAAGCCTGATTGAAGCCTACTATGAGCCGATGTCATTGCCCGAAAGCGGTGCGCTGCCGGAAGAATTCCAATGCAACTTCGTTGAGCAAAGCGAAACCGGCGAATGGATGGTCTTCGTCTCCGCCTTGATGGAGAAAAAAGACGCCCTTCAGGTGAACGATGCCGTAGCAGAGGTCAAAAACGCCATCATTATTGACCCATATTACTACACCGGCGACATGCTCGAAATCGTTCATTCCGATTTTCAGAAAGTGCTGCTGATGTCATCGCTTTTCGTGCTTATCGTACTAATGCTCTCATATTTAGACATTTTTATCGCCTTGCTCACCTTCATGCCGATGTTTTTAAGCTGGTATGTGGTGCAAGGCATGATGGCCATCTTGGGCATCGACTTCAATATTTTGAATATTGTCATCTCCTCGTTCATTTTTGGCATAGGAGTTGATTATAGCATCTTCGTCATGGACGGACTCATCGACAGGGAACGCGGCGGCAACGACAAACTGCTGGTATGCCACAAGACGGCCATTCTGTTTTCGGCTTTCGTGCTGCTCACAGTGGTCATTTCGCTGCTCTTCTCCATCCACCCGGCCATTTATTCCATTGGCGTGACAACCATCATTGGCATGGTAGCTACCATCTTGATAACCCACACCTTGGAGCCGCTGCTGTTCCGTCTTTTAATGAAAAGCAAATGGATGCACAACCGTATCGTAAACAACAAATTCAAGTCATAAACAAACACCACAGAAATGAAAAACAGTAGAATCTTTACCCTGATTGTTTTATTCACCGCTTCACTTTTTACTTTCAATGCTAATGCGCAACAGCCTGATGCACTGCTTGATAAAATAGTACAAGCCAACCAAAACCTAAAAAACCGCAATGGCAGTTTCAGCGAAGTGCGCCAAATGGTTGGCAAAGCCGAACAGAAACTTGACGGCGAACTCGTTTACGAAGCACCTTCCGTACTCACGATGAATTATTCCGACCCCAATGAATATTTTTCCATCAATGCCAACACCATGTCGCTGAAACGCGAAGGCAAAGCCAGGAAATTCGACCTCACCAAGAACAAGCCGATGAAGACCCTGAGCCAGCTGCTGCTCTCATCGTTCAACGGCAACCTGCGCGAATTGGCCACAACCGTCGGCTCATCACTGAATGTGGAAGAGACAAAAGACGCTGTGATTGCCACTTTGCAGGCCCAGAAAAAAGCCGTGAAAGGGTACTCGAAAGTCATTCTGAAATACGACTCCAAGACCTATCATTTGCTTAACATGGTCATGGAGGAATTCGACGGTTCCGTTACAACCTATACCTGGAAATAAGTCATGTTGCAAAAGACAAACAGAGTCTTAATCATTTTATTATCAATGGTTTCCTTTTCGGCATTTGCCCAAAAGGGAATTGTTGATTCCATTCTGATAGCCAACCAGTCCATCAAAACCATTGAAGGAACGGTCACCGAAAAGCAATATCTTCATTCGGGAAAGACAAAAAGCTGTGAAGGGAAACTTTATCTGACGGCTCCCGACTGTTTTTCCATTCATTTCGAAAACGACGACCAGATTATCATCAATGCCGACAAGATGTATTTCGATCACGGCATGTTTCACGGCAATTTCAACCCGAAGAGGAACAGGATGATGAACAGCATCAGGTGTCTTCTGCTCTATTCGTTTCAAGGCAAATGTCAGGAACTGGCCGACGAATGTAACTACTACATGAAAACGGAAAAGAAGAACAACGAATACGTTGTCACTTTGACTCCCAAGAGAAAGAAACTGCTGGATTTCAGTCTCGTAGTGTTACATTATACCCTATCCTACAACCTGAAGGAAATAGAATACACCGCCACTGTCGACGACCATTCGTCCTACACCATCCGAAATGTGAAATACAATGG
>JAZQPN010000076.1:0-3948 GCA_045628585.1 Bacteroidales bacterium
TGCAATGATGTCGAAACCTTGACGCCACAAATTCTCAGCACCGATGCCGAGGAAATTTTGCGTTTCGCTACACAATGCAAACAATTAGGATACAGCACTATAAATTTAAATATGGGTTGTCCTTTTCCACGCGTCGCCAACAAGAAACGCGGCAGCGGTCTCCTGCCCTACCCCGAAAAAGTGAATGAAATATTTGAACACGTTTTTGAAAGCATTGATATGGATTTCAGTGTGAAATGCCGTTTGGGCTATTTCAATCCTAATGAAATATACCCCATAATCGAGGTTTTCAACCGCTATCCGCTCAGCGAACTCATCATTCACCCACGCATCGGAAAACAACTCTATAAAGGCGAAGCCGATGTTGAAAAATTCAAGGAAATCATGCCACGGATAAAGGCACCTTTGGTCTACAATGGCGACATCGTCTCAACTGAAAGTTTTGAAAGAATCAATAAATCATTGAATTGCGACACTTCGACAGGCTCAGTGCGCGAAGTGAGCGAATTCATGTTGGGACGCGGTTTGCTGGCCAACCCATTTTTGGCTGAAGAAATCAAAGGATTAGAAACGAAAGGAGACAAAAAAACACGGCTTCACGCATACGCCATTGCCCTGTACGAAGACCGATTGCACCATGCAGGAGGCAGCCCAAAGGTTTTGGGACGCATGAAAGAACTCTGGTCTTATTTGATGAATTCTTTCGAAGACCCCCAAAACATCTGGCGCAAAATCAAGAAACTCAACGCTTTGAAAGATTACGAAAACGCCGTTGAAGAGATTTTCAGGGAGATGGAGATTAAGAGTTGATCAAAACAGTTTCTCCGTCTTTGGCTCCTCGGCCTGCTTGTCCATGTAATTGACATACAGTTTTCCAGCTAGCAGTAAGAGCGTAGCTATCACTAAGATTATGATTATCACCTTTTTCATAGTAGTTGATTTAATTTATTTCTCCACATCTTTCAGATTCGGATAGCCGTTGCCTGACTTCGTGACGGAGACCCTCACATCTGCGAAGCCGAAATCCATCAACAGGCGTTGCATCTTTTTCACGCCCTCGGTATTGGCCGTCTCCAACACGCCGTGTCTTATGGCATCATGCTCTATTTCCTTCCTCATTTGCGAAACAATGTTGTTGATTTCATTCTGCGTCCAATCCTTGCTGTTGCTATCGAAAATTTCGTAGTCTTTCGGATTTACGATTACATCAAGGATTTTCGGCTCGGGCAAATCGAGATACAAGGTGTCGCCGTCGCAATAAAAATCGTCCTCTGTCATCGATGACAAATCGAAACCTGCACGGACCGTGCCGCTGCCAATCACCACGATTTCCTTTCTGCCCATAAAACCCTTCTTGCTTCTCATCGCCGTTTCGCCATAAAAACTTGACGTAACCAACTCGGATATTCTCTGGATATCGTTCACCGTCACCGAAGTTTCGACTTCATTCTCGACACTTATTCTGTGATTTTCCCGAAAACTCCTTGCATACATGAGCAAAAAAATCGCGAGAGCCACAACAACAATCACCTTTATTACCATCTTTTTCTTCATAATTCAGGAGTTTTTGATGTCATTTCCTGACCGAATCCATTTTCCGTGCCAAACCTAATATGGATGTTTTGCCTTTCATAATCCATTTGGGCCAGCAAATCCTCAAACAGTTGTTTCGTATTTGCCTCCGCTTCCGAGCAAATGGTCAAAGTCTTGATGATTTCGTCCAAACGGCTCTGGCCTTCATCAAGAATACGGTCACGCTCCATAGGGTCGAATTTTCCACGGAAAGCACCCTCGCGATGATAGATTTCCTTTATGGAATCAGGCGGAATGTTGACAGACAGCACTTTAGCATGAGGCAACGTAACATAAACCGATTGCGTTTTCTTATCGATTTCGATGTCATCTTCCGAAAACTCGTTCAAGTCGATGCCCGCCTTGACGTAGGCTATCCAACCGAAAAGTATGCTTTTTTCGCCCATGCTGCCGATGCTCCTCTCCCCTATTTTCGTCTGGCTTTTGCCACGAATCACCTGCTTCACGGTATACTCGACCATGCCCAATTCCGCAACATCAGAGAGACCCGAAAAAACGGACGAGACCTGATCCTGCGGCGTGACACGTTCTGTCGTCGGTCCAGAACACGAACAGCACAACAATATCATGCTCGTCAGAAAGAATAAAACCCTTATTTTCATTGCATTAGCAAATTTTCGATTCATAGACACTACTTTTGTTTCCGCTTATTCAACAGCAAACGGCCTTTTGGCGTAAGCCTATACTTTTGATTAGGGCTTCGAAGCTCATTTGGCAACGTATATTCAATAATTCCCAATTCCAATGCCGGATGAAGATAGTTTTTACGAAAAGACGGCCTATGCGTCAAATTTAATTCCGACATAAGTTCCGAAATTGACAATTCTTGATTTCCAAGACACTGAACCAACACATATAATAATTTACTAACTGGGTCACTTTTCTCCTCAACCTGGTCGCTAACTGGGTCGCTTTTCGGGTCAGCTGGGTCGCTTTCTTTCCCTACTTGGTCGCTAACTGGGTCGCTTTTCGAGTTAGCTGAGTCGCTTTTCGCCTCGACTTGGTCACTAACTGGGTCGCTTTCTTGTTCAGTCAATGGATTGAATGGAAGAATCATTCGGAATTCGTCCTGTTCTTCAACAACAGGTTTGCGGCCAGAAGAAATAAGAGGAACATAATTGAACATGACACGAATGCCCCTGCCCAACTCTTCGACAATGCCCAACTGAGTGAAAAAATTCGCAATAGTAGGGTTTTTCGCATGCGGATGCAGATTGTTCAGGTTGATTGTGCCGTAACCGAAAGGAATGTTCCAATTACAAGTCTCGACACGGTCGTTGTAAATAACCAAGGAAGCCTCGTGCTGACCGCCAAATTCACGATGGATGAGAATGTTAAGGCAAACCTCCCTAAAAATGACCTCTCTCAAGCTTATCCTTTGCGTGCCCTCAATGTAAGGCCATTCGGGCAAATGCCGGCGTAAAAAAGCCATAAGCCTTTCGTAGGCTCTCATCAGGTTGCATTTCACGATATCCCTATCGTCGTACAATTCGGTGTCCTTGATACGGCACAAGACATCCGTCTTATAAAACGGCACAAGGCTTGTCAAAGTCTTTTCCTTGCCGAACAGCAAAGCCGCCGCAAGCGTGTAACCTTCCTGCCCCGTCTGCCAGTCTTTCAGATACATGCCAGCCGATTCCAGGATTTCTTCATTCGTCATGTTCGCCCACAAATGATTTTCATTGTTGAGCCGAACCCGTTTCCGCACGACATCGAAAAGTTCGACTTCCAAATCGTCCATCGTAAGATAGGGCAGCACGCGGTTTTCGGTGCATCCCGACTGCTTGCGCAACATCAAGTCGGCAATCTGCTGTGTGTTTTTCAGTTGGAAATCACCATCTTGATTGCGGTCATAGTAAACGCCCTTATGGTTATGCGCCTGACTGCTTTGCGGAACGTAAAAATAAATGACTTTTTCCCCATCGACATCCAAAACCTCAAAATTCAAATAAAAGGTCGGACTCATCACCTGCGGATTATTCATGTCCTTCGACAAGGTGTCCAGCTGTTCCTGAATATGCGTCTGACTAATGCCAACGACCTTTCCGTCATCATCGACACCCAAAACGACATGACCGCCCCTGCAGTTTAAGAAAGCGCAGACCGATTCATAGACATTGCGTGGCAAATGCTCACGCGACTGCTTAAATTCAATTTCCGTGCCTTCCTTTTGGCGCAAGATGTCTTTCAAACCTTCAACCGTCATTGATTTCAATATTTATGCGGCAAAAATAGCACAAATAAATGAAAACTTTGGAAGATTTGTTTCCAAAAAGCATCCTATAGGCCTATCTCTCACCTTCTTTCCATTTCCTCCCAAATGGCGCGGTAAGCCGATTTGTGCAGGACTGCCAT
>JAZQPN010000077.1:0-3520 GCA_045628585.1 Bacteroidales bacterium
ATCTAAAACTATCGTTTCTGCTCCACCACGATTTAACCCACCTAAAAAATAAGCAATTTTCATTGTAAACATTATCAAAACAATCCTCTACTTCCTAATTTAAAGAAAGCCCAGCCAATTTCCATAACTGGCACTATTACACACCAATATTTCACGAACTTGAAACTTTTAGGCGTCAGTTCCGAAATACCATAAGCCCACATGATTATCAGGCACGGCAATGCAGGCAACAGAAATCGTTCAGAATTGGCAAAACCGCTCGCCGAAATGACACCCAAATAGCCTGCCGCAAATGCCCCAATCAAAGAGAACTCACGCCAATTTTTCTTTTTAAAAAAGACAATAAACAACGTAATCAAGACAAAAACACCCATAAAATTGCGCACATAGTTTCCTCCATGCATTGTCATTTGGTTTTCCTGTCCCGTATCAACCATAGTAGAAAAAGGCATAACGAAAATCATAGGTGCCAATACGGTTCCCGTTGCATATTGCGCCCACTGATTACCTCTAACGGTTTGCTGTGTTCTCTTCACATCTTGGTTCATGCCTCTATTATTCCAGTACTGCTCAACTTCATTCATGATAGCACCACCTGCTAAAAAAACAATGGCCAACACCACCCAAATTGCCACCGTTATCCTACGGCCTTTTTTCATCATCCTATTCGGACTGAACACAATGGCCGTTATGAACGAGAACAAAGCCACAGCGCCTAAAACTGTTCGAAATGTGAACATGGCACCGGCCAAAGCTATAGGCAACAAAACATTCCACACTTTGAATCGTTTGGAACGCATCACGAAATCCGTCCGTTCCAAAAAAGCCACGATGAGGAATATCATTTCCGTTTCCTTCAAGTGCAAACCACAATAAATGATTAAGTTCGGCATAAACACGGCAAACACGCCCGCCAAACGGCCAATCTGTTCATTGATGCATCTTGAAGCAAGGCGGTATAGTAAGATGCAAGTAAATGCGCTGATAAAGCATTTCAAAATACGGGCAATAAAAACACTTGGACCGAAAATCTTATAGACAATGGTCAGATAGGTCATATATCCCGAATCAGAATAGCCGTTTCGGCTCCTATACAGATAGTTCCACATCACATTCCAATCTTCACCAGCCAGCCACTCTGCATCTCCATGATATCCAATCGAATCCGCTGCTCCATACTCAAAAGGTTGTCCCGTCTGTGCCTGATAAAAAAAGTAAGAAAACACCACCCACACGAAACGCAACAACACTGCCATCCAAAACAGACTCCATACATAATCATTTACCGATCTGGATTGCCATTCTTTAGAATATCTTGATGACAAAGTAAAGAATAATGTCACTTCCAAAATGCCTAATAACATCCACATGAAGGGCATAGCATGACTAAAAAAAGCCATGCTTACCACGGCAAGACTGACAACATAAAACGTCAATCCTTTACTCGATATCATTTGGGGAAAATAAGGTACCATAAGAAAACTATACTACTATATGCCAACTATAAAAGACATCACAAATTACTTTTGCCTTTCCAATGCCATAAAACGCAAAACAATTTTGGAGAAAAGTTCACCATCCTCAACTTTTTCACCACATTTGGCAATGAATTGTTGTAAGATAATGGGAACACTTTCAAATCCTTTAACTTATTGACAACAGCATTAACATTCTCATAATCATTTGTTGCAACCGATGTTAAGGCACTTAACACGACATGAGCCATCATCCCCTGATACCAATTCATGGCATCTTTATCATTCACGCTGCGCATCTGTTCTTGCAATAAGTCTATCAACAAAAACCTGCCATCCATTTTCTTTTTAATAGACTTAAGATCTGACGATTTCACTAAAGAGCCTTCCCGCTGCAAATAATAATACTGGACAACATCAACACTATTCACGCGACTTGCTGCCCGACACACACGAGGAGTCCATGGTGTATCATCATAATAATCGCCTTCACAAAACCAAATGTCATTGTCTTTCAACAAGGAAGTTCTATAAATGAAAGTCCAAATAAAGCAGGCGAAGCCCAATCTTTGCCCTAAGAACTTGTTGCCTTCCATTATTTCAGAAGAATAGTCGATAAGTTGAGCACTCCTTGGTTTTTCCACCAAATTATACTGCTCGTCAACCATTTGGTAATTGAACCTAAGCATATCCAGATTTTCATCTTCCATCTGACGGATCAACCTACCATAACCATTGGGTTCCACATAATCATCCGGATCAACAAATGTAACATATTGGCCTACAGCATTTCTCAGACCAGTATTTCTAGCTCCAGAAGCACCTTTATTCTCTTGAGAGAAGACTTTTATCTGTTTATATTTCTGTGCATAAGACAACGCGATTTCTTCGCTGTTATCAGGACTTCCGTCATTGACGCAAATCACTTCATATTCAGAGTCAGGAATATCCTGCTGAACCAATGAGGTCAAACACTTATCCAACCATTTGGCCGAATTATATAAAGGAACAATAATGCTGAGTTTCATTCAACTAATAATTTATTTATAATGGTTTGCTTGATTACATGGGATGATTTCTCCCGAAACGCATTTGCTTGCATCGGACATCAGGAAAGTAGCAACCTCTGCTATTTCTTCAGGAAGAATAAAGCGTTTGCCGACACTGCCTTTCAAATACAAATCGTCGTATTTTTCGGGATTATCAACTACATTTGCAACCACACCCGGAGCAATGGCATTGACATGAATGCCTTGAACAGCGAAACGACGGGCAATGCCAGAAACAATATTTCCAAGAGCCGCCTTCGTCATTCCGTACGGCGCATCATCGGGATACAAACCGCGTTCCGATGTAATGAACAACACAGATGATGACTGAACATTATGCTGCGTGACATACCTAACAAATGCCTGGGTCAAAAAGAAAGGACTTTTTACATTGGTTAGGAACTGCTCGTCATAACTTTGCTCCGTCACATTCAAAAAGCCATTATCAATGTTACACACACCCGCATTGTTGACCAATCCCGTAAGACCACCCATTTTTTCAACGGCAGTTTGAATGAGTTTATCATGCTCGGCAATATTGGTTATGTCGCATTGCAAGTAATGGCAACCTAATTCAGATGCAGACCGCTGTAGTTTCTGAAGATTTCTACCGACAATAAACACCTGCGCTCCTTCGGCAATAAATCTTTTTGCCATCTGGAGCCCAATACCTTGACTGCCACCTGTAATAATTATCTTCTTTCCTGCCAATTGCTGTCCATTTTCCACACATGTGACATTAGCAGGAACTTTCATCACCGGAATCCCTTTGAACAGCCATTGGTATAGTCTATATAGATATTTTTTCATGTTCACGGAAACTAATTATACATATCCTCAATAATCTGCCACCCAACACTCAAGCCGAAATGATTGGGGTCGGAAAAATTATAGCAATCCGTTGTCAGAGCGTTCTTACCCGAATAATTGAAGACCCTATCTTCGCCAAAAATATCATTCAACACTGTCAAATCTTCACTATTTATTGTCGGATTC
>JAZQPN010000078.1:0-10933 GCA_045628585.1 Bacteroidales bacterium
TTTTTTGTCAAATTATAAAAATCAGCCTTAAAATGCAAAATTCATGCCGAAAGGCATCATTGGGAACCAAAAATGATGAGTCCTGTGTCAAAAATAGAGACACGTTTTCACGGACACTGGCACCCTATCTTTGTATTTCATTACTTTCATTCTCAACATCATCCTATCAATCATATTTTACATAATAACTAAAATTTTGCAAAAGTACAACTTTTTTAAACACGTTTTTTCAAAAACGATGAATTTTTTTTACACTCATATACTTCTTGGCCCATAATAATTTCATACTTCAATAAATGTTCGTCTTATTAGGTCTAGTTGAATTAGCAGTTTGAGATTCCCGCCGCAAGCGTCGGGAATGGGCACTGTTAGAGTTAGTCAAAGGGCGGCGGCGGGTAAAATTCACACTGAGCGCGATGATAGGTCGCCGCCGCTTGTTCTATTAATCCACGGCATCCATTGACTACGTCGAATCTTCGATTTCCCGTCGCCAGACGGGAATCTCTATTTGGGTCTAATAGTATATTATTGCCTTAATTTTGAACAGTTACTTAATAAAAAAGAATTTGAAAAAGAGTGTCATTGCCAAATTATCGTATGGACAAAAAAGCCCGTCCATTTTAGGACAGGCTTTTTGAGGTTTTCTTTCAGTACGTTTCTCAGAGTGTAATGTCGTCGCCTTTGGCGTTCTGGAAATTGTACTGCAAGGCGTGGAAGTCGGACATAGACTGCACCTTGAAGGATTTGCCATACTTTCGCATCCACTTGTAACGGATTGAAAACAGTCCTTTCGTCAGGTAGGCATGGATGAAAGGATGCACTTGCAGGGTGATGTGGTTCTCGTTTTGGTCGAGGAGCAAGTACTTGAGGTTGTTTTCGATTTCGTCGATGAACAGGATGGCAGGCCTGATTTTGCCTTCACCGTCACAGACGGGGCATTTTTCCTGGACCTGGATTTCGGTTTCCGGACGCACGCGCTGTCGGGTGATCTGAATCAAGCCGAACTTGGTTGCCGGAAGGATGTTGTGCTTGGCGCGGTCGTGCGCCATTGCCTGGCAGAGTTTAATGTAAAGCTCCTTACGGTGCTTGGCTTCGTTCATGTCGATGAAATCGACGATGATAATGCCGCCCATATCGCGCAAGCGCAGCTGGCGTGCGATTTCGACGGCGGCTTCCAAGTTGACCTGAAGCGCATTTTCCTCTTGTGAGTTGTCCTTGTTCACGCGGTGGCCGCTGTTCACGTCGATGACATGCATGGCCTCGGTGTGTTCAATGATGAGGTAGATACCGTTTCTGATGGTGACAACGCGACCGAAAAAGCCCTTGATTTGCTTGCTGACATTGAAATGGTCGAAAATCGGGTCGTTACCCTTGTAAAGATTCACAATGTCGGCTTTTTCAGGTGCGAAGGTCTTGATATAGCCTTGTATTTCTTCATAAAGTGTCGGGTCGTCGACATGGATACTGTTGAACGACTCGTTCAGCAAATCGCGCAGCATGACGGAAGTCTGGTTCATCTCGCTGACCATTCTTCCGAAAGTGGTCATTTTCTTCATTTCCGCAATGCACTGTTCCCATTTGGCCACAAGCGACTTCAGGTCGCTGTCCAAGTCGGCCACTTTCTTGTCTTCGGCAACAGTACGCACGATGACGCCATAATTGGCCGGACGAATGCTTTGGATGAGTTTTTTCAGGCGGGTTCGTTCGGCATTGCTGCGGATTTTCTGTGATACCGAAATGCGGTTTGAGAAAGGCACGAGCACCAGATAACGTCCGGCGAAAGAGATTTCGGCGGATATCCTCGGGCCTTTTGTCGAGATGGGTTCCTTGGCAATCTGAACCGGAATGAGGTCGCCGATTTTCAGGAAATCGCCGATGCGCTCGTTCTTAGGAACATCGGGTTCAAGCTTGAAGTCATTCATCGACACTACGTCGTTGCCTGACATCACGCTGTTCTTGAATTTTTGCAAGGAGCGTATCTGAGGGCCAAGGTCGAGGAAATGCAGAAACGCCTCTTTTGAATAGCCCACGTCGACGAATGCCGCGTTGAGGCCCGGCAGTATTTTCTTGACCCGACCGAGATACACGTCACCAACCGCAAATTGGTTATTGGTCTTCTCTTTGTGAAGTTCGACAAGCACGTTGTCCTCCAGCAGAGCGATGTCAACCTCTGAAGCGCGCGCACTGATGACAATGTCGCGCACCACTTCCTTCACTTCAATTACTTCTTCTTGTTGTTCTTCGGACATGGAGTTGCTTTTTTGAGGTTAACAATTCAATTAAAAACAATAACACAACATTGAATGTGCCAATGCTGTGTTATCGGTTACTTGACATCGGATAAGGAGAAGGTTATTTCTTCTTATGTCTGTCCTTTCTCAGACGTTTTTTACGCTTGTGAGTAGACATCTTGTGTCTCTTGTGTTTTTTACCGTTTGGCATAGTATAATGGTTTTTAAAATTCAAACGATTACTTAACTGCTGTCATGAAGGTCTTAGCTGGCTTGAAAGCAGGGATGTTGTGAGCTGGGATAACGATTGATTCGTTCTTGGAAATGTTGCGACCTGTCTTTTCAGCTCTTTGCTTGATGATGAAGCTGCCGAAGCCTCTCAAATAGACGTTATCACCCTTGGCCATAGCAGCCTTGACGGATTCCATGAAATATTCAACAACAGTCTGGACAGCACCTTTTTCGATACCAGTCTTGCTAGCGATTTCAGCTACGATTTCTGCTTTTGTCATTTTTCTTATTATTTAATGGTTATTTATTATGATTGTTGTAAATTTGCGGCAAAGGTAAAAACATTTTCGATACGGAGACGAATTTTATTCATTTTTTTATTCTAAAATCCTATAATTTGAGCATTTAGGCGGAAAAAACAGGAAAAAGGAAGGTAAGAGAAGGCGGTTTTAGCCCTGAAAGTTCATGGAACGGACATTAATTTCAGTAACGAAACGATGACAACGATACAATACACACTATCAGAATGGTTTTCAGACCATAAACGCGAACTGCCTTGGCGCAGTCAGCCGACGCCTTATTTCGTGTGGATTTCGGAAATCATACTGCAACAGACGCGCGTCAGCCAAGGCTATGGCTATTTCATGCGGTTCACCGAAAAATGGCCTACGCTGAAGGACCTGGCGCAAGCCTCCGAAGAAGAAGTGCTTAAAATGTGGCAAGGCTTGGGCTATTACTCACGGGCACGCAACCTGCACCGCTGCGCCCAGCAAGTGGTTGAACGGCATGACGGCGAGTTCCCCGCCGACTACGATGCCTTGCGCCGGCTGCAAGGCATCGGCGACTACACAGCGGCAGCCATCGCCTCCATCGCCTTCGGCCTTCCTCATGCCGTTATCGACGGCAACGTCTTCCGCGTTTTGTCACGCCTTTTCGACATCGACACACCTATTAATATTAATGAAGGAAAAATCCTATTCGCCCAATTGGCCGGCGAAATGCTTGACCGCGAGCATCCGGGCCTTCACAACCAGGCGATGATGGAGTTCGGTGCCTTGCAGTGCCTTCCGAAAAATCCCGACTGCATGAATTGTCCATTGCAGGCGCATTGCCTGGCCTTTGCCAACGGCACCGTAGCTCAGCGCCCTGTGAAACTCGACCGGCTGAAAGTGCGCACTCGCCATTTCAACTATTTGGTCTTCAGGATAAAAAGCACAAACGAAATCTATTTGCACAAACGAACCACAAAAGACATCTGGAACAACCTTTACGACTTCCCGATGATTGAAACGGAAAATGCCACCGACATTGATCAACTGCTGCAAAGCGAAGATTTTGAACATTATGTAGGTGAAAACGGTTACACTGTGGGGGATATATCAAAGCAATTCACTCACAAACTCACCCACCAGACCATCATGGCACGGTTCATTGAAATATTTCTTGATGAAAAACTACCTCTATGTGAAACAAATGATATACTTTTGACGGCTGAAACGGACTTGGATCGCTATCCAGTCCCCCGATTAATAGATCTATACGTTAAACTTAAATTTTAAACACTATGGCAAGCTTAAACAAAGTAATTCTCATCGGTCGTTTCGGAAAAGACCCTGAAGTCACCACCTTTGATAATGGCAACAGGAAAGTATCAGCGACATTAGCAACCTCCGAACGCTACCGCGACCGCGACAACAACTGGATTGAACAGACCGACTGGCACAACATCGTAGTTTGGGGCAACCTCGCTAACGACATTGCCGACCATCGCCGCAACTATGTGAAAGGCGACCTCATGTACATAGAAGGCAAACTCAAGACACGCCAATACACTGACCAACAAGGCATTGTCCGTTACATTACAGAAGTGAACGTCGACAAGATGATGCAGCTGGCTCCTGCCAAACCACCACAACAGTCGTCATACAACCAAGGATACAGCGGAATGCAAAGCCAGCCTGGCTACGATGCACCTGCCCAACCTGCTCCGGCCGACCCATTCGCCAGCAATCCGTTGCCGGCCGACGACCTTCCGTTCTAACATGCGAAACAAGATGCAGGATGTGAAATCACATTCTGCATCTTTCATATTCAAAAATTCCCTATTTTTGCAGCGAAATTTTAAATCGTAATAGTTTTGGAAACACCAGACCCTGACCCTGAGCCTTACACGGAAATCTTATCCGTTGTCCTAAACAGCTTTTTCACCGGATTTTCATTGAACGCCATCATCGGACTTGTGGTTCTATGCTTGCTTCTTATCGCATCAGCATTGATTTCAAGCAGCGAAACGGCCATTTTTTCCTTACAGCCTGCCGACATTGCCAATTTGGAATCGCGCGGCGACGCAAAGAGCAGGCTGCTGCTCAAACTGCGCGAAAAACCCAAGACACTTCTTGCCACCATATTGATTGGCAACAATTTAGTCAATGTGACCATCACGCTGCTTTCAACCTACATTATCGCCCAATTGTTCGACATCAGGAACTATCCTGTGGCGGCTTTCATACTTGAAGTGGTCGTCGTTACCTCATTGTTGCTGATTATCGGTGAAATCACCCCGAAAATCTATGCCAGTAAACAAACAGTGAAAATCTCACGCTTCATGGCAAGACCTTTGAATGTCCTGATTGTGATTTTCAGGCCTTTGAGCCGCATATTGGTCAAGTCGACCTCGTTCATGGACAAGCATTTGGAAAAAAAGAAAGGCGAAATTTCCATCGACGACCTCTCGACCGCCGTCGACATTGCCACCGAAACCTCCACCCTTGCCGATGAACGCCTAATGCTGAAAGGCATCGCATCGTTCAGCGAAAAGGAAGTGAGCAACGTGATGCGCCCACGCATCGACATCGTAGGCATCGATTACGGCATGCCTTTTACCGAAATGCTTGAAACCGTCATAAAAAGCGGATTCTCAAGGATTCCCGTCTATCAGGAAAGCCTCGACAACATGAGCGGCATCCTTTATGTAAAAGACCTTTTACCCTACCTCGATGCCGAATCTTACGAATGGCAAAAACTCATAAGGCCAGCATTTTTCGTCCCCGAGAACCGTAAAATCAACGATTTGTTCCAGGATTTCAGGGAAAAGAAAATCCACATTGCCATTGTAGTCGACGAATACGGCGGCACTTCGGGCCTCATCACTATGGAAGATGTCATTGAGGAAATCGTAGGCGACATCAGCGACGAGTTCGACAAGGAAAAACAAGAGCAGCACTATACGAAACTCGACGACGGCTCGTTCTTGTTCAAGGCGCAGACCAGCATCGTCGATTTCTGCAAGATTTTCGGTGTCGACGAAGACTATTTTGAGCCTATGCAAGGCGAAGCCGACACACTTGCCGGACTGATTCTTGAAATTGAAGGACGCATTCCTGAAATAGGTTTCAAGTTTGATTTTGAGGAGTTTGCATTTGAAATAACGGATGCGGATTTGAGAAAGATCAAGGAAGTGAAAGTGGTTAGGAATTAGGAGCAATTAGCTCCCTGAGCTTGTCGAAGGGACGATTCAGAAGTTTCAAAGAGAAAAGTGTAAATAGTTAGGAATTAGGAGGAGGAAAGAAGGAACATGCGTTCGCCCTGAAAAGGCAAATTTGTGCAGCAAAGGGCAAAGTGGGCGAACGACAACCATTGCGAAATATAAGCAGGGACGCACCGAGTGCGTCCGTTAAAAACGACGATATTTAAAAATGAATAAAATCATCAAGATATTAGCCATCATTGCCATGGCCGTGACGTTTGCCTCATGCGGCGAGGAAACGAATTACATGCCCAAACCAAAGGGTTATTTCCGCATCGATTTACCCGAAAAGGCCTATCAGTCAGTCGACACCATTGAGCGTTACCGTTTTGAATGTCCGAAATACGCCGTGGTGACAAACGACCCCTATTCTCCTGAGGAAAAAAACTGGGCGAACGTGGAAATGCCCATTTTCAAAGGATCAATCCACCTGACGCACAAAGATGTTCACGGGAACTTAAGCGAATACCTGGAAGACATCCATACCATGTTGACCAAGCACATCCAGAAAGCCAACGGCATACGCGACAGCCTGATTATCAATGAAGAACATCACGTTTACGGCATGCTCATCGAGATGGACGGCAAAGGTGTGGCCACGCCAATGCAGTTCTACCTGACCGACAGCACACGCAATTTCGTCAGAGGCGCCCTGTATTTCAACTTCCTGCCCAACAACGATTCCATGCAACCCGTCATTAATTACATCCGCGAAGACATTGACCAGATGATTAATACCTTTGAGTGGAAATGAGAGATTTTGGCTGTTAGCTGTTAGCATTTAACCATTAGCCATTAGCTAACAGCTATGCCAACAGCCAAAATTTTTACACCAAACCGCCTTTCTTTCAAAGAAAAAGACTATTTTCGCAGCGCAAAACACTTGCACCGATGTAGAAAGTAGTATTCATTTTTTAAAAAGAAAGGGGGAAGGCTTATGATTAACAGCCTGAAAATCGGAAACTTGACTTGGCGTCACCTTAACAATCCGACGGAAGAAGATTTTGAATTTCTCAAAGAACGCTTCCATTTCCACCCCTTAGACATTGAAGACTGCAAGTCGGTGAACCAGCGTCCCAAGATAGACATTTACGACGATTATTATTTCCTCATCCTTCATTTCCCGAACTTCGACCGTCAGAATAAGTTCGTGAAAATCAAGGAGGTGAAGATGTTCTGGGGCAAAGATTACATCATTTCCATCGAGAAAAACCCTTGGGGCGTTTCGCAGCTTTTCGAAGAATACGAAGAACGCATCCAAAACGAGGAAGAAGTCAACATCAAGAGTTCGGATATCCTGCTTTACCGCATTCTGGAAAAGCTGATGACTGAATCGGTATATCTGCTGCGCAAAGTTGGTTTGGATGTGGAATTAATCAACCGCGAGCTGCTGCAAGAGAAGCAAGTGAAGATTATCGAACGCATTTCGGTAACAAGAAAGAACCTCATCCTGATTAATACAATCTTCAAACCGCAGCTGCGTCTCTTCCACCTCTTCGAAAACGGTAAAATCACAGGCTTCACCGAAGATGTCGAGTTTATGGAAGACTACTGGGGCAACATTTTGGACTACTATCAGAAGGTGTGGGATATGACCGAAGACTACGAGGAACTGATTGAAGGTCTCTCGCAGACATTCGACTCAATGCAGACCAACAAGACCAACGAGACGATGAAAATCCTCACGCTGATTTCGTCTATCATCCTGCCATTGACCTTTATCACAGGACTTTACGGCATGAACGTCCTCCTGCCCTTCCAAGAAAAACAATGGGCTTTCTACGGCATTTTAGGCGTAATGATTGCCGTTGCCGTCAGCTTCTATTTCTATTTCCGCCATAAGAAAATGATGTGATTCTTTGGTTTCGCTTCTGGCCTTTGGCTTTAAGCTCTTGGCACATTAATCATTTCATACACACTTATAAATTTACTAAAAGACTATCGTGCCAAAAGCCAGCTGCCAATAGCCAATAGCAAAATTTACGCTTCCCACTCAACGTATGAACCAGGCGTTTCCTGCAAGCGGATGCTGTGCAACGCAACTTGCTGTGGCAAAACCTTTTGCAGCCGCGCAACCATATCCAAAATAAGGTTTTCGCTCGTGGGCTGGTAATCGACGACAACGACTTTTTCGAAATCGCGCCTGATGACAGCGATGAAATCGGCAGGCATGGCGGAATTCACCACAAAGGCATGATCCAATTTGCTGACAATGTTATCGTTGACCAAACATTTCAAGTCATGCAAATCCATCACCATGCCGTTTTTAGGATTGGTCGGGTCACAAATCGGCTCACCTTTCACCGTCACGCGCAATTCGTAGGAATGACCGTGAATGTTTCGGCAAGGGCCGTCATAGTCCTTCAAGACATGCGCCATGTCGAAATGGAAAATCTTTGTCAAACGTAACATAGCCATAAACCGTTATTTTACAATCAATTTCAAAACCTTAACTGTTCTGTCGCCCTTCATCAGCTTGACGAAATAACAGCCACGCTGCATATCGGCAGGAATCTGCAATGAGAAACCTCCGACTGATTTTCCAGATGCTTTCAGCATTTTGCGACCGCACAAATCGCAAATGACAACGGAATCGAATTTCCACTGGTTGCCGCTCAAGTGCAGTTCCCTGCCACGCTCAACGGGATTCGGGAAAACATAAACAGGCTCATTCAAACCCTCATCGACACCTTGATAAGTGATTGTCGCACAAACTGTTTCTGACGGATCAGAAATGCCTTCCATGCAATATGCCACCACCTTATAGCAGTGCTCTCCAACGGGCAGATACATATCAGTCCAACTTGTCACGGCTGAGACCATAGCCACGTTGACATTGTCACGGAATATCTCATAATCAGTCGCATCAGGCACAGGCTGCCACACAAGATTGACCGTGTTCTGATAAACCGAAGCCGTCAGGCCAGCTGGCGCCTCACAGGAAGCGGCACCTTGCTCTATGAAATTGACAGAAATAGTATGGTCGGCATTGACACCCGTGAACGTATAAGAAGTCAAAGCACCTTTCGCAATGCCATCGACAATCACATTTGAAATGCGATATCCATCATCAGGCGTGATGTCGAAAGTGACCGAATTGGCACAATTGACCTCAATTACGCCATTCGGCATAATGGAACCATGCTGTCCGGCAGATGCCGAAATCTGAAACACGCCCTGATTGACAAATGACACCTGAACAGCGGTGTTTTGCCTGATATTGCTAATCGTATAGCTATTGTTATTCAAAGTGACAGAAGTGCCATTCACAGTCACCACATCAACGACATAACAATTATTCGGCGTGACGGTAAATGTCAGGCTGCCGCCTTCATTTACAGTCTGAGAGCCAAAAGGTGAGATGGTTCCGCCCACACCTGCAGAAAGCGTTACGGTGTAAGTCGTTCCCTGCCAGTTCGGGTCCCAAATCATGCGGGCATATTCCGGATGATCGATGAAAGGATTGCGATTATGCTGATAATCATTGTAAATGGCATTATTGCGGTTGATTTCCTTTTGGCTGACAGGGTCTAAGTCGTTCCAGCGCAGCAACATGTCGATGGCCCATGGCTTTATTTCAGATTTGTTGGTCATGTCGGAAGTTTTCCAGCCTGAATCCTCGCTGTAATAGCGCACGCTCATATACATCAAGGCACGGGCAAAATCGCCTTTATATTCATCAATTGGCTCAAACACGGTGCCCGAATAGCCCGAGGTCTTGCAAGAACCTAATTTGGAACCATTTGTCGAAGTCCATTCTGCATTTTTCACTTCACCGAATGGATAATTGCTACGGCGGTTGTTGACATAGCCATCAGTCGGATAAATGTGATGCAAGTCGGTGCGGGGTGTCGTTTGCTCGTTAAACCAGCTTTGCGGCCAGGAGTGTTCACGATTATAGCAGTCGCCTTCGCTATTATAGCTGCCACATTCATCCTGACCCAAATAAAACGTGTAGGCTGGCGTACCGCCCGGACGGTCGGAATACATGTCCCACACCACGCCATTACCTTTGTTATCAGTACTCCAATAAGCATTCAAAATCTGACTATACGAGATGGAAGTATGGCCTTTGATGATATTATGCAAAGCAATTTTCAACTGATTGCCTGTCAAGCCATTGGCTGAATTATAATAATTGGCCGGCTGAGCCATCAAAGTGATTCCAAAAAAGGTCAGAACGACCAGAAAAAACAATCTTTTCATTAGGCAAGAAGATTTGTGAACATGTATAAAACTGCTATTACCACCATGAAAACCGACTCGGAGAACTCAAAGAAACTCATGGTTTTCATTATTTTCGGCGAATATTGGATTTTCACGGTGAAATAAGACCACAAAAAGCCTGCCACGGCGACGAACAGGAAGAACCATTTGCCGAAAGGCAGGAAAAAGTCGCTCATCAGAGCCATAAGGAAAGTGTTGATGCTCGCCACAATGGAAAGCAGAAGAAAGCCCCAATCGGATGTGAACGTGTAAAGACGCTTGCCTTTAAGAATCTGAATGGCATCGACCATCAGCTTGACGGCGACAACAAGCATCATTACGAAAACCAGATAATGCCCGACGGCATCGAAAAGATAAGTGATGGCCTTGCCGACCAACATGCCGAGCACCGCCATAATGCCTTGCGTTGCGCCGAAAATGAGCGGCACCAAATAACGCTGCGAAGGTTTGTCGTCAGGCCTAATCAATCCGACAGAGCATGATGCGGAGCAACCTGTCAGACATAGCAAATAAACTATTGAGATAATGATTGCGGTAATGGACATTTTAATAGAATTAGGCGGCAAAGTTAATCAATAAAACGATTGGCGTCCCTTTTCAGGAACGCCAACCCCACAAAAAAATGTATTAAAATGAAAAGAATTATTTCAGTCTTCTGAACTGGCAGGTGAAGTGACGCATGAGTTCAGCTTCCCAAGTGATTTCCAGACCGCGGGTG
>JAZQPN010000079.1:0-5020 GCA_045628585.1 Bacteroidales bacterium
CTTCTTTCGAGCAAACCTTATGCACTTTCAACTAAGGCGACACTCTACCACTCCATCATCATTATTCCGTCGTTTCGACACGCTCAACGAGCCATCATCCTATCATCGCAAATCAAACTCCACAAAAGGCATCTTCTCCAAAATCGGCAACAAATCTCCCGCATTGACTGCTCCCGAAATCGGCGTCATGTTGCAGGCTATATTGTTCTGAACGTCAAAGACATGAATCTTGTAATTCTGCTTGCCAGGATTATCCTTCACCGCCTTGACAAATGTAGTCATGTCATCCTGAGTCATCAGATTGAGATTCAACTTGATATATACGGTCTTGCTTGAGTTTTCCAGCAAGGAATCCAGCAGATGCACTGAGGTAAACTGCACATCCAATTGCGCCGGCAAGGCATTCGGGTCGGCATCAGGTTTGCGGAACGGCATCTTCAGGTTTCCGATGAGCAGGACATATTCACCCACATTCAGCATGGCCTTGCAGTTGTTGTAATTTTCCTTGAACAATCTGAAAGTCAAAGCTCCCGTTTGGTCTTCGATGGTGAAAATGCCGTATTTGCTTGTGCCTGTTTTCGTTATCATCTCCTCTGCCCTCGTAATCTGGCCGCCCAATTTCACAGGCCTTCCATTATTTTTCTCCACTTCGTTCATGGCGGCTTTCAGACCTTCGACATTGCAATTGCTGTAATATTTCAGCGGCAAATGGTAGACTTGCATCGGGTGCGAACTGATGTAAAAGCCAAGCGCCTCAAACTCCATTTCCAGTTCCTTCATCTTCGACCAGCGTTCGCACTGCGGCATAGGAATCGTCAAGGTTTCCTCGTTATCCGAACCATCGCCGAAACCAAACAAATCTATTTGCGCCGAGTTTTTCCTTTCGTTATACGAAGCCACCATGCGCAATGCCTTTTCCACAAACGGAGTCGACTCATTCTGAGGCATATAGAAGAACATGGCACGATGGAATCCCGGGAACGAATCGAAGCAACCGGCCATATCCATGCTTTCCAAAGCGCGGCGATTGACACCCTTGTTGGCGGTACGAATCAGGAAATCGGTCAAATCCTTGAACCTACCGTTGGCCTCGCGTTCCTCGACGATGCCCGAAATGGCGGCTTCACCTACATTCTTGATGGCACCCATACCATAGCGGATTTCGCCCTTGCCATTAACGGAGAACTTGTATTCCGATTCGTTGACATCCGGACCTAAAACGTCGATTTTCATGCGTTTACATTCTTCCGTCATGAAATTGATTTCCTTGATGTCGCCCAAACTGTTATTCAAAACAGCAGCCATAAATTCGGCGGGATAATGCGCTTTCAGATAGGCCGTCTGATAGGAAACCCAGGAATAGCAAGCCGCGTGCGATTTGTTGAAGGCATACGAAGCGAACTTCTTCCATTCTTCCCAAATCTTGTTCAACCGCTTGGTGACTTCCTCTTCCGACAAGTTTTCGGTGACAGTCAGTTTCTCCACACCTTGTTTCATAAACTTGCCGTAGAGTTCCTCCATCTTCGCCAACTGTTTCTTACCCATCGCTTTACGCAGCGAGTCGGACTCACCTCTCGTAAAGTTGGCCAGCTCACGCGACAGCAGCATCACCTGTTCCTGATAGACGCAAATGCCGTAGGTGTCCTTCAGATATTTCTCCATGCAGTCGAAATCGTACTTGATTTCCTGCCGGCCTTGTTTACGGGCGATGAAGTCAGGGATGTTATCCATCGGGCCTGGACGATACAAGGCATTCATTGCAATAATGTCGCCTATTGCACTCGGTTTCAGTTCCTTAAGATATTTCTGCATTCCGGGCGATTCAAACTGGAACGTGCCAATCGTATTGCCGGAACTATACAGTTCGTAAGTCAACGGGTCATCAATCGGAATGTGGTCAATATCAAGGTCTTGGCCTGTCGTATGCTTGATGTTGTGCAAGGCATCCTTAATCAAGGTCAAGGTCTTCAAACCCAAGAAGTCCATCTTGATAAGTCCTACACTTTCAACCACATGACCATCATATTGCGTGACCACCACATCTTCCTTCGTGTCCTTATCCTTGATGGTACACATCGGGGCAATATCAGTCAGGTCTCGGGCACCAATGATAACGCCACAAGCGTGAATGCCAATCTGACGGTTAGTATCCTCCAATTCCTGAGCGTATGTCATCATCGAGGAAATGTTATCATCCTCACCTTCAAGATATTCCTTGAGTTCGGGAATGTATTTGTAGCAGTTCTTCAAGTTGACTTTCGGCATCTTTGAAGGCACCTTGCCCTCCACCGCTTTCACCTGACTTTCATCGAAAGCCTTATCGGGCACAAAGCCCTTGATTTTATTCACTTCGGCAAGCGGCACCTTCTGCACGCGACCGACATCAGCCAAAGCAGATTTGGCAGCCATCGTGCCGTAGGTAATGATATGCGCTACCTTTTCCTTGCCGTATTTCTTTGTAACCCAATCCAAAACGGCACCACGACCATCATCATCGAAGTCGACATCGATATCAGGCAATGAAATACGGTCAGGATTCAGGAAACGTTCAAACAGCAAGTCGTATTTTAACGGATCTAAATCGGTAATTTTCAAGCAGTAAGCAACAACCGAACCAGCAGCTGAGCCACGTCCAGGACCTACGCTCACGCCCAATTCCTCACGCGCACCGCGGATATAATCTTGCACAATCAGGAAGTAACCCGGGAAGCCCATGGTCTTCATCACGTGCAATTCAAAAATGATACGCTCACGCTGTTCTTCGGTCAGTTCCTCTCCATAACGTTTTTTCGCGCCCTCCCAAGTCAGTTTCGCCAGATAATCGGCCTCCAACTTGATACGGTACAGACGTTCGTAACCGCCCAACTTCTTGACTTTTTTCTCAGCCTCTTCCTGCGACAGCACCACTTCGCCATGCTCATTTCTTGTAAATTCATTGAAAAGGTCTTCTTCGGTAAATTTCTGACGGTATTCTTCTTCCGTTCCAAAATCCTCAGGAATCGGGAAAATAGGCATAATCGGGTCGGAATCAATGCTGTATGTCTCAACTTTATCCACAATTTCCTGCGTATTTTCCAAGGCTTCAGGAAGGTCGGCAAAAATGGCACCCATTTCTTCCGGCGTCTTCAACCATTCCTGTTTAGTGTAATGCATTCGCGATGCATCGTCCAAATCCTTGCCCGTGCTTAGGCAAATGAGCCGGTCGTGCGCCTCGCCATGTTCCTCCTCCACAAAGTGAACATCATTGGTGGCAATGATTTTGGTATTGGTCTTTTTCGCCAATTCCAGCAGCACCTTGTTCACCTCTTTCTGACGCTCATAAACCTCAGTATCACCACCTGGTTTATCGGTCTTATGTCGTTGTAATTCAAGATAAAAATCGTCACCAAAAAGACTCTTGAACCACATTATCGTTTGTTCGGCACCAGCCAAATCGCCGTTCATGATTTTCTGCGGAATCTCGCCACCGAGACAAGCCGACGAACAAATCAAACCTTCATGATATTGCTCCAAAAGTTTGTGGTCGATACGCGGATTGTAATAGAAACCATCGGTGTAGGCAATGGAGCTCAACTTGCATAGGCTGTGATAGCCCTGCTTGTTCTTTGCCAATAAAATAAGGTGCCAGCCCCTATCCTGACGGCCATCGCATTTGTCGATGCTGACAGGGGCACAATAAGTCTCAATACCAAAAATCGGCTTGAAATTCTGACCTTTCAGTTTCTCAATCTCCTCACCTGCCGCAAGTTTCTGTTCGTCAGTCGATTCGGGATTGGCAATAATCGCTTCCTGTTCCTTGATGGCATCCTTCACCTTGCCGTTTTCCTTGTTCACGGTATCGGCCAAATCCTTGATACCGAACATATTGCCATGATCAGTCAAAGCGATGGCATACATGCCGTTTTTCTTGCATTTCGCCACCAAATCGGGCACTTTCGACATACCGTCCAAAATGGAATAATGCGAGTGAACATGCAGATGCGTGAAATGTCTCGGGATGTAATTGCCGACAGGTTCCGGTTCTTCTTCAACGATTTCCTCTTCAAAATTCGGAACAATATCGATGCCAGCCGCTTGAATCACATCGGGATTGGCTGCCCGAAAATCGGTAAAAAACTGAGAAGTTACATTCAAATCGCTTTCATCCAACACCTTGCGGCGCAACAACTCCAGGAAAACGCGGGCCGTTGCCTCAACATCGGCAGAGGCGTTATGTGCCGAATCGAAGCCTTCGCCAAAAAGCAACTGGTGAAACTCGCTCAGTTTCGGGAACTTGAAGTGTCCGTTTCGTCCACCCGGAAACTGACAGAAATCGGCAGTCTTTTCCGTGCAAGTATCAATGATGTGCCATTTCCGCAACGGGTTTTCGCGGCCCATTCTCAGAAATTCGCAGCCCAACACATTCAAATCGAAACCGATATTGTGTCCCACCAAATACTGTACTTTTTCCGCTGATTGCAAAAACAGATCCAACACCTCATTGAGCGGCTTGCCATATTTTCTAGCGTGTTCGGTTGAAATGCCGTGTACCATCTTGGCATCAATCGGAATTTCATAACCTTCAGGAATGACGAGATGATTCTGAGCTTCAACGAATTGACCTTTTTCATCGTGGACTTGCCAAGCCAGCTGCACCATGCGCGGCCAGTTGTCAAAATCGGTCAAAGGAGCGCCATCACGTTTCGGAAGGCCAGTGGTTTCGGTGTCGAATATGAGGAACATAATGTATCGATATTTATCAAATGAATGTTGATTATCAGGAAGAAAAGTCTTCCGAATTGAGAAGTCAAAAATAGTAGGAATTTTGGAACGGCGCAAGAAGATGAGTAGGAATTTTTACGGAATTAATATCTGGTGAAAAAGATCACATTTGACTTCTGGCAATTGACCTTGGACTAAATCAAATGATAATCAAGTAAGTGGCAAGAAACAAACTACTTTATAAATCTACTCATTTCGACAGGCTCAATGAGCGGAAAATCAACTTGCAAATCATACTCTAAAAGCAGCAGAGCACATT
>JAZQPN010000080.1:0-3572 GCA_045628585.1 Bacteroidales bacterium
CCCTATCACTGATTTTGCTGCTTTGGACTTGTCACCGAAAGGTTTCCCGACAACGCAATTTGATATGTATTCCGCTGAAAAACTGGGCGTTGAAACAATTAATGTATTCTGCCAAAAGGGGATCGCGCATATCCGCGATGCCGTTGAAATGATTCGGCAGTTGCGTGGCATTAACCTTGATATTCACCGAATTGATGTGCTTAAAAATGATGAACTTGTCAAACGGCAACTGCTGAAAGCGGAGACTAACGGTTGCTTTTATATCGAAAGTCCTGCCATACGTGGTTTGCTGCGAAAATTGCATTGCTCTGATTATAAGACGCTTGTCGCTGCGGAGGTTTTCCCTGAGGATGCGGCTTCATACGCGGCAGTGGGTTTCCAAAGCCTTTATCTGAAAAGCCATTTCCCGCTTGAATTTCAGGTGGCTGTCATCAATAATTTTGGCGGGTTCTATCAGACTTGGGTCTATCTGAACGAGGCAAAACGCTTGGGTGCGAACATTCATTTGCCTTGCGTGAACCGAAGCCAGTATCTCACATCGCTGAATGGAAAAACGGTTTTCATGGGCTTTATCCATTTGCAGGGCATCGACCAAAAGTTTGTCGAGCGGTTTATTGCCGAGCGCGAAACCAACGGTGCGTTTGCAAGTCTTGACGATTTTGTATCGCGCGTTCCTCTCGAGTTGAATCAATTGGTGCTTTTGGTACGTGGCGGTGCCTTTGCATTCACGAAGAAAACTAGGGCCGAACTGCTTTGGATGGTGAATCCTAACAAGTCGCAGGCAAAATTGAAACCTTCGGCATCGCTTTCCAATGTTGAAAATCAGCATTTTGTATTTTTAGATTTCAAGACCAATGCTTTGAAAAACGCTTACGATGAAATCGAATTGTATGGCTTCCCTGTGTCGATGTCGTGGTTCGATATGCTGCAGACACGTTTCCGTGGCGAACTGATGGCGGTGCAAATGTCAAATTTCATTGGCCGCAAATTCAGAATGTTAGGCAAATTGGTGACGGTGAAATACGATCACACCGCTGAAGGCGACTTGATGGCTTTGGGCACTTTCACGGATTGCAATGGCGAGATGTTCGATACGGTGCATTGTCCTAACGTGTTGAGAACCTATTCGTTCCAAGGCGATGGCGTGTATCTGCTTTATGGCAAAGTGGTCGAGGATTTCGGCTATCCTTCGCTTGAGGTGGAAAAAATGGCGAAAATGCCTTATCTGCAAAATCCGAAAGCGGAGTGAAACAAAATTGACACATTTCCGTTATTGCTTGAAAATAACCTCATAAATGCAATTTTGTTCGTATTTTTGCTTGAATTTTTGAGTTATGCAGAGAAAACTTATCATATTGATTATATGCCTTTTGTCGTGTTGGACGAGTGTCATGGCACAGCAAAAAGGCACTGTTTCGGGTATCATCAAGGATGCGGATTCGGGCGAGACTCTTATCGGTGTCTCTATTTATGTTGAGAAACTGAAAACAGGTACGACGACCAACGAAAAGGGCTATTATGAATTGACCTTGCCAGTCGGCGAACAGCATTTGAAGATTTCGTATATCGGTTATAATGCTGAGAATAAAAAGATTACAGTGTCAGGCAAACCGCAAAAACTGAATGTTTCATTAAAACCCGACATGACTACGCTTTCAGAGGTGCAGGTGACGGGCGAAAAGAAAGACCGCAACGTTTCCGAAATGGCGATGAGTGTGCAGACCCTCGACATGATTACCATCAAGAAAATCCCCGCCTTGATGGGCGAAGTCGATGTCATTAAGACCATTCAGCTTTTGCCGGGCGTTCAGGCGGCTTCCGAAGGTTCTTCAGGTTTCAGCGTGCGTGGCGGCGGCACCGACCAGAACCTGATTCTTCTGGATAACGCACCTATTTATAATGCCTCGCATTTTCTGGGTTTCTTCTCTGTGTTCAACAACGATGCCGTGAAGGATGCTACGCTTTACAAAGGCGACATTCCTGCCAATTATGGTGGTCGTCTTTCCTCGGTGCTTGATGTGCAAATCAAGGATGAAATGCCGAAAAAATTCACAGGTTCGGGCGGCTTAGGCTTGGTTACCAGCCGTTTGATGCTTGAAGCTCCGCTTTTCGACCAAAAGACTTCGGTGATGGTGGCGGGCAGAACAACCTATTCGGGATTGGTTATTCCTTTCCTTGGGGATGATTTAAAAGGTTCCAATATTTATTTCTACGATTTAAATGCCAAGGTGACGCAAGTCTTGAATAAAAACAACCGTCTTTTCGTTTCGGCTTATCATGGCCGCGATAAGTTTTCCATGGTGGATATGGTTGGTTTGGGCTACGGAAATTCCAGTGCCACAGTGCGTTGGAATCATGTTTTTGGCGACAGGTTGACTTCTAATCTCTCACTCATTGGCTCGCATTACAATTATGCCATCGACATTTGGTTTCAGCCCTACGATTTCACGATTAAGGCTGGTTCCGATGACTTGAAACTTTCCTACGATTTCGCTATGATTTGGAACGAAAACAATGTTTCAAAATTCGGCATCACTTCTGGTTTTCAGGCATTTAAGCAAGGCGAACTCGAAGATAGGGGAGGCGCCCTTTCGCAATATCTGCAAATCGAGCAAAACAAGATTGTGAAAAGAAAAGGTTTGGAACATGCGCTTTATTTCACTCACGATCAGACGTTTTCGCCGCGTTTCTCGTTGCGTTACGGACTGCGTTTGTCGGCTTTCCAGAACATCGGAGAGGAAGAATTCTTCACTTTCGATGCCAATCATAATGTGACGGACACGATTCATTATGCTTCAGGTGAGGTCTTTCACACCGAAATCCATCCCGAACCGCGTGTGGCAGCCATGTACCGCATTGATGAAAAATCTTCGGTCAAGGCATCGTATTCGCGCACGGTGCAATATGCTCAGGTGGCTTCGGCTGCTACGGGCGGCTTGCCTTTCGATGTGTGGTTTCCGATTAGCCCGAACATCAAGCCGCAGAAATGCGACCAGTTTGCCGTCGGCTATTTCCGCAATTTCAAGAACGATGCCATTGAGACTTCTGTTGAAATCTATTACAAGAATCTGCAGAATGTCATTGACTTCAAGGATAATGCTATGACTTATGGTAACTTGCTTATTGATGGTGAGTTGCGTTGTGGCAAGGGCCGTTCTTTTGGCGCTGAATTTCTGGTTCGCAAGAATGTCGGCAAGTTCACGGGCTGGATTTCTTACACTTATTCCCGTACTTTACGCACCATCGAAGACATCAATTTCGGCAAGGAATACCGCTCGCCTTACGACCGTCCGTACAATTTCGTGATTGTGGCCAATTACGATTTCACGCCGCGTATCAGTGCCGCCGCCAATTGGATTTTCAACACGGGTCAGCCTGTGACTTATCCATACGGACAATACACCATTGGTGGCGTTACTTACGCCATCTATAATGGCAGCCGCAACGAAAGCCGTTATCCCGATTATCACCGCCTTGATGTGTCGATGACGATAAAATTAGGCCCGTTGGATAGGAAAAAGTGGCAAAGCGAACTGAATGTCTCGGTTTACAATGCATACGCGCATCACAAC
>JAZQPN010000081.1:0-12823 GCA_045628585.1 Bacteroidales bacterium
GGCCGCCGCTCCATGATGCTGCTCATCAAGACCATTGGCTTTCCGCTCAACTACAACGAGATGATGGCCATCTGGTGGCACATGGGCAACGAACACGAACCGTCGTACCAATACTACAAAAGCGAATACAAGGAATCGGAGGCCATACCGCTCTGCGTGCTCATCCGCAAGGCCGACCACGACGCCACGCATTGAGACCTATCCACACACATGCTCACGCCGACAACGACAAAAGAGTTGTATCGTTGCGTAGTTTCTTCAAGGCACGGTCGCGGCAGTCGCGGACACTTTCGCGCGAGATGCCCAGTTCGGCAGCAATTTCTTCCAATGAGAATTCGCGTTCCTCGCCTATGCCATAAAGCATCTTCAGGACCTTGCTTTCCCTTTCTTTCAGCATATCAAGCCTATCGATGATGAAATCCTGTTCTGAGCTTCTCTCCACCGACAAATCAGCAGGCTCGTATTCATCTGCGACAAACACGTCAAGAAGGCTATCCGCGTCGGCATCCTCATTCAGTGGTTCGTCAAACATGATTTTCGGATTCGACATGGTAAGCAGGCCTTCCACTTTGGCCACCTTCCAATCCAAATGCCGAGCGATTTCTTCTATCGACGGACGGCGGTGCAGCTTTTGTTCCAGTTCACGCGCCGTTTTCTTGGCACGCACCATATCAAGGTTGACATTGGCAGGGATTCGGACCGTGCGCGAATATTCCACAATCGCCTTCAGTATAGACTGACGGATCCACCAGACGGCAAAGGAGATGAACTTGAAGCCACGCGTTTCATCATAGCGCTGCGCCGCCTTGATAAGTCCCAGATTGCCCTCCTGAATCAAGTCTTCCAAATCGACGCCAAGACCCGAATACTGCTTGGCAGCCGAGACAAGAAAACGCTGATTGGCCAGCACTAATCGGTCTAGTGCCGTCTTGTCGCCCTGATGAATGCGGCGGACAAGTTCTATTTCCTCATCATCGCTTAAAAGTCTATACTTCACAATGTCAGAGAAATAGTTCTTTAATGCAATCGTATTTCTCTCCGTAACAGAATTTGTAATGTTAATCAATCCCATATCTCAATTGTTTTTTGCTTTCAAATAAAATATACCACGAAACGCCACATTTCGCAAGGGAATGTGGCGTTTTTTTCTTTCGAACGGCAAATTGTCGGCATCAAGCCACGTCGCCATAACCCATCAAAGGCTTGCGGAGGTCCTTGAGCGCCCTGTCGCGCAACTGGCGCACACGTTCACGCGAAAGGTTCATTACTGCCGCAATTTCGTCAAGCGAAAATTCTTTTCCGTCCATTCCGTAATACATTCTGACCACCATGGCGTCACGAGGGTCGATACCCTCAAGCGCATTACTGACATCTTGTCGCTTTGATGACAATTCATACGTCGGATGTTCCGACGAATCAAGTTCCTCCTCCAAACGATTTTTTCCATCCTCCGCCTTATGCAACTGTTTCACAAGGTCAAACGGATACTTTAAAATCCAATCGTAGGCGTATGTGGTGAGTCTACAGTCCCTGCTGCTATCGAAATGCTTGACAGCTGCGAAAAAGCCACGTCTCCCCTCGGCGAGCATATCGTCGCGCCAATTGGGATACGCCAGAAGGCGCTTTCCGTCCAGTACCGAATACACGAACTTTTCATATCTTTTCCATAGTTCGCCAAAGCCGCGGTAGTCACCGTGTTGCACCATTTCCACGAGTTGGTCGTCATCGAGCATTTCAATCATAGATGAGTAAATTTTTTCCATATTATTGTTTTAATGAATACTGAATTAAAAAAAGAACATCATTTTTTCCGGAGCAACTTGCTGTTTCTCAAAGGCAAAAGAGGAAAACAAATAAAAGCATAAAGAATCGCCTATGGCGAAACTCCAGCAAATATCAGCATAAAAATGCACTTACTTTTTTCATAATCCCACGGCATTTATTATCAAAAATCATGCCACGGAAATCGTTTTATTTAAAAATATTTCCCTAATACTCCAATCTCACATTATCCATCCAAAAGCAACTTAGCGGATTCCAATAATCAGATAAAAAACATACGGCATCACGACAAAAAGTCCCGGCCAAACGGTCGGGACTTTTCAACAAATATGATTGATTCTAACCTTAAAACTTTCCCTAAGACTCTTTACTTCTTTTTACCCATATTATAGGTCAAGTTGAAGCGTAATGTGTTTTCTAACGGGCTGGTGCCTGCGCGGGCTGCCACTGGAATAAGATATGAAATATCGAGGCCAAAGACATTGTACTCCAAGGCTGCGCCCAAAGTGACATACTTACGGTTACCCTTCAGAGCTGTCTCATTGAAATAACCGGCACGCACTGCAAAGGTATTGTTGTACCAGTATTCGATGCCGCCACCCACATTGATTTCGCAAAGTTCTTCATAACCGACGCCGATATTGTTGTAGCTCGACGTGCCTTCGTTCCATGAATAACCTGGGGCATCATAGAACGACTGAATCATACCAGCCACGACTGACACGTTGTCATCCTTGCCATACATGATTTCACCGGAAGAGACATTCTTGATAGGAGGTGTTGGCACTAAAAGCTTCGACAAATCAGCTGTGAAAGCCAATGAATTATATTCATCCAATTCGAGTTTCAGCTGAGCACCTGCACGCAAGTTGGTCGGAATGAAATCCTTCAAATCCGAAGCTCCGTTATAACTGACCTTGCTACCGATATTGGTAATGGAAGCACCCCATGAAAAATCAGCATCAACGGACGAGAACCATTCCACTGGTCTCTTGTAATAAAGGCCGATGTCAGCAGCGACCGACCAACCGACTTGGGCCGTACCATAATCGCCCTGGCCTTGGGTCAAGTTGGAGTAAATGAAACGGCCAGCCACGGCACCTGCAAGATAATCGCCCAACATACGGGAATAAGTCACATCGATAGCCCATTCGTTAGGTTCGTATGTGCCCATATCATCGCCTTGGTCATTTCTGAAATCAATTCTACCACAGTCGAAATAACGCAACGTTGCAGCCAATGCGGAACGATCCGTCAGTTTCTTCTGGAAAGCGAGATAAGCCAAGTGCATGTCGGGCACAAGATTATGCAGCCAAGGACTGTAGCCAAGGCCAATGCTCATGTCGTCTTCCATATAGACGTACTTGGCCGGATTATAATGCATGGAATAGACGTCAGGGTCTGTTGCCACACCGCAATCGCCCATGGCGCCGCCACGGGCATCAGGAGCGATGGAGACAAACGGAACGGCAGTGGTGATGACATTCGGCGTCGACAAATCTTGTCCCGAGAGATTCCCGCTAGTCTGAGCAAAAGAATTCACCCCAGCAAAAACAAGAGCAGCCAAAAACAAATTTCTAATTTTCATTTCTATCTAAAATTTTGATTAAACGTGCAAAAATAACGATATTTCAAATTGATTATTGTATCCGAACAAAAAATTATCTCGCAATGAGCATTTTCTGAGTCATTGAGCGGTGTTTTCCATTGGCATTGGTCAAAGTGAGGCGATAGCAATACACGCCCGGACGCAAACGCCCCGCAACGTTTTCGCTCACGTTCCATCGTATCGGTTCCACCTGATTATCAACACATTCAACCGTCTTTTGACTGGTCGAAATCACGCGGCCCAATACGTCAAACACTTCCAATCTGACATCCAAAGGACCGTCTTCGCCATGGTGCGTCAGGCAAATCCAAGTTTCATCGGTGAAAGGATTCGGGTAGTTGCGCACCTGAGCGAGCAGGATTTCATCACTGCAAACCGTGAACCACAGTTTGGCTTCCGACGAGTTGTCCTGTGTGTCCCAAGCCCGCAAGGTAAACGTATAGAATCCTGGTTCCAATTCCGGAACAGGCACCGCGATTCGCCCACGACGGAAATCATCAAGAGCAGGTTCAAACATGTCGTTGAGTCGCATATTGTTGATTTCCTGAACATTGCCATTCAAAACAATGTCACGGCCCAAACCGTAATCATAATGATAAACGCCTTGGGCATCATAAAGGTCAGCATAAAGCACGCCCCTATTCGCCACGGTATCGCCATTTTGGAAACTCGGTGTTTCCCAATAGAAATCGATTTTCGGGCCTTCATTGTCGACAATTGCCGTCGGGTCAACGCCGCCCAAAACCACATCTTCAAACACGCCCACGGCATCAATCTGGCGAATCGAATCGTAGGCATAATAGCTGAAACGCGGCTTGCCTTCCTGCAAATTGATGTCGCGCGGCACTTGGAAACTGAAAGTGAACTTGCCTTGCTTCACCGTAGCCTTGCCCTGGAAAAGCACATCGTTGAAAAACGTGAAATTACGCACCGGATCGGCCACAGGGCTGCTGCCCAAAGTCGTAAAAACCGATTCCTTATCAAAGAAACGCAGCTCCACTTCGCCATTGAAAGCAGCATCACAGCTGCCATCGGCTTTCCAGATTTCGCCTTCCACATTGACCATGCTCATGGCATGAAGCGCAATTTCATGTTCAAGTTCCTCCCCGTTCATCTTAACCGTCACCACCTTTTCGATAGGCGCAGCGAAACGCAAGGCCGGGTCGCCGAAAAACACGTAACTGATGTTTTTGCTGGTATTGTTTGTCGTAGAAAAATTGCTGTTATCTGCCTTTGTGTCTTTCACAATATCGCCGAAACGCGAAGCCTTGTCGCCGTCGGGCATATACATTCTGTGCATCAATGCTTTAGCAATATTAATATTGTTATTGCCAACGGTTGGCCGCACCGTAGTCAGCATGGCGACAGAACCACCCGTAGGCAAAGTGAACATCAGCTCGCCAGCCGAAACGAAAGACGGGTCATCGAACTGACTGAACTCACAAGTGGCGGTCAGCACGAAAGGCAGGCAATCGTAATTGGTCATGTTCATGATTTCGGCATTGGTGAACATCTTTTCATCCGTCAAGCCCCTAACGCCGCCATGACCATGATACTGCATGGCCAAGACACCCTTTTCAAAACGGCGCACCAACTCGGCGGTGGCATCGGGAGCCACATTGCCCGAAGGCGAGGTATATTGCGGATAAGCATCCAGATAGACCTTCTGCGCATTCATGGCATGATTATCATCACTAATGATGTCACTGCATTGCTCGGCATGGTCGGCATATTCCTTCTGCTCGTCATCAGCCGTATACAAGTGGTTGGTCTTCCACGAGCCGTGCGTCGCCGACAAATCGGCATAGTGATAGATTTTTCGCAAAACCGTTTCGGCTTCCTCAACCGATGCGACCGGCAGACGGCCAACGCCCAAATCGACATGGCCACCGCTATTAACGCCTTCGTTATCATCCATCATGGCATAAAAATCGTCGGTGCAGAAACTTGCCGTCTGGCCCAGGGAAGTCTCGGCCTGATAGGGTGGCACATAGTTTTTGCCAAATCCTCTGATATTGCGGAAATCGTGAGAACCTTTTCCGAACAGCAGCACATATTTCAATTGCCCTTCGCTTCGTTGATACACCATTCGGATGAAATCGCGTATGCCTGACGGGTCGGGCGTTCCGGTGCCAAACTCATTGTAAATCTCGTCCAAATCGACGACCAAACTCTGCAAACCATCGTCATTTTGGTGGAAATCGGCCAAAGCCTGAGCCTGTTCCAAAAACACTTTCGGCGTGATGATGAGCATATCAGCCTGCGCAATGGCATGAAGGTTCTGGTTTGCGACAGGATTCACCGAAGCCACCGTCAAAGCCGCCGAAGGCTTGAAAGTGAAATAACGGCGTTCCGTCTTATTCTCGACACCGAACACGAAATTGTCGGAACTCATCACGCCTTCCTGAAGGGCAGGCCGCATCGGGTTACTGACATCCCAAACCTGATATTCGTGCGACATGTTGCGCACCCAAACCGCCGTGTTGGAATGGCTCAGCTGGTCGGGACGCAAGCGGAATGAGAAGAGATTGCCGGCACGTTTCAGTTCACGCCAGAAGCAAAACTCCACATAATCGAGATAAAGCAACTGACCCGCCACGCGAGGCTGCAGCAAAAACTGGAAATCGACAGTATCGCTTTCGCTTTGCATCTGCCCCGAGCGCGTGGTATCTCTACCATACGAGTTTGAGTTATCCGAAATCGCTCCAATGGTTCCATCGGCAACCAAATGGCTGTCATTCGCCCAGACATCGTAATGGATTGAACCATTCCGGCTGCGTCCCATGGCAACCACTTTGTATTCTATCGGCTTGCTTTTGACCAAATTAGGAAAAACAAACTGCAAGTAAAGAGCCGTATCAACCGAAGTCAGTTGCTCGCCATACCAGTTCCGGCCTGAATTATAAGGCGAAAACAATTCCGCATCATGCCAGGCATAATCAGGGAACTCGGTAACGACATTCGTTGCGCCCTCAATATCAGCTGAAGGCTGCGAGCCAACGCGAAGTCCCGCCACGCCACTGTCAGCACATATATAATAATAGGTGGTGTCGGAATATGGGTTCTTGTGTCTTTCGTATCTCGCTGTAACGCCCTCCGTCACTTTCCAACAAGTCGGTTCCTGACCATAGAAAAGCACATAATCATCGGCATCGAAACTGCCATCTTCGGCACCGCTGACAAAAATGGCCATCTCGGTCAAATCGTCAAAACGAGCATCGGAATTCTTTTCGGGCAAGACACCTGCTGGATTACCAAAAATACGTATCTCATTGGGATTGAGGCGCTCCACATCAATCTGCATGGCGCGAAGCGCATTGTAATCCAACTTATAAATTCCTTCTTGCGTCACCCCCATCCTATACCAAGTGTGTTGACTCAGCACCGATTGGCTGGCATGATTCTGTGCGAAAAGCGCCAAAGGGACAAAGGCAAATGCCGCGAGGAAACAACGGCAAATTTTTCCAATATGAAGATTCATTTTCATCTGCAAATCAAAAGTTTAGAAGTTACGGCAGCCGTCTCGCCCTTATCGTTGGTGGCAACAATGCGGTAGACGTAAATGCCATTCGGCAAGGCTTCGCCCTGTGCGTTACGGCCATCCCAGCGAATCGGGTCCACACGGGTAGACGAACCCATGACCTGCTCGGAAAGCTGGCGGACAAGACGTCCCATAATATCGTAGATATAGACCTGCACATCCATATTGTTGCCAATCTGGTTGTGTTCAAAGACAAAACCGGTTGCCTCCGAAACCGGGTTCGGGACATTAAAAGGATTTTCTATCTGCATCGTCAGGCTGTTCGCCACAGTGAAGTGGATTTCCGCCGTGTTGCTGTTGTTGTAAATATCCCAGACCTTCAAAGTCAAGGTGTAATCGCCATCAGGCAAATCAAGCATTTTATAGTTGATGGTGCCTTTGCCCGGATTGCCTGGTTCGGAAACGAAACAGTCATTCAAATTATACGAGTGGTCGGCAGCACCTGTCAAAGTGGCGATAATGTCATGGCCAATGCCCGCACCCGTCGTGTTGATGCCGCTTTCATCGCTGACAAAGGCAAGCAGGACTGGATTTTCGCTGGCTAGACTTCCGTCAACGAAATAAATGTCATCAATATGCAGTTCGATGTCAGGCGGCGTGACGTCCATCGTGGCATCTTCATAGAAACCGCCCACAATGAAGTCTTCGCATTTGCCGTTGGCATCAATCTCGCCATTGGTGGCATAATAGCTAATCATTCCCGGGCCAAACGAATAGGCAATGTCGCGCGGCACCGTGAAACTGATTTGGAAACGTCCGTTCTCAACCGTCGTCTGGCCTTTGAAAAGGATGCTGTTGCGCAATTTGAAATTCACGAGTGCATTGTCGCAATGCGCCACGAGGTCTGCCGCCTTATCATAAACCGTAACATACACCGTTCCGTTGAAACCTGATGCCAACAGACCATCAAAGTCTTTAACAAAACCCTTGATTTCAACAGGTTGCAAAGCACGAACCGTGTCACCGTAAACGGTAAAATGCTGCCAAACCGTATCAGCGACCCAAATGGAATCCTGCCATGTTTCAGGCCGCATTCCGTTGATGCTTTCCGTCTCAATCTTCAGTTTCGGGGCAGCAATCCGCAAGGCCGGATCGCCGAAAAAAACATATCTTTTTTCGTTTATGCTGCCTCTCGTTTTCGCCATGCGGTAAACATCGCCTAAGCAAGGGTATTTGCCATCTTTAAGTTCAAACAAATGGTTATAGATTCCCTTGTTAAAAGCCTCGTTATCACCGCTACCCGTAACCCTCGACGTCGTGAACATGGCAACCATTCCGCCATACTGGTTCAGGAAAGCAAATTCGCCAATGGCAGTGCGGTTGTGGTCGTCATAACGGCTCACCTCGCATGTGCCGGTAATCATCAGCGGATACATCGGGCCGTTGTGCCACGAATCGACATCCTTGCGCTGCAAGATGCGTTCTTCAGCAAATTGCACTTCACCGCCATGTCCCGTATAATTCACCACTAACGAACCTTTTTCCATACGGTTGTTAATGGCATCATTGACAGCCGGTGCCAAAACGCCATTCGGCGTGTCCTGCTGTTCGTATGCGCCAAGGTAAATCTTATCAACGACAAGATTCTCGCCGCCAACGGTTTTCAGCTGACGTTCAAAGATTTCCGAATCTTCGACAAAAGACTTTTCGTCATCGGCAATGAAAGTCACCACATTGCGCCATGGCTGCATAGTGCTTTCGTTTAAAGCGATATATTGCTCGATTTTATCGACCATCTGCGTAGCCTGTTCCAAAGTGGAAACAGGGAAACGGCCTATGCCAATGTCGGCCAGCGAACGGGCAATGTCGCCTTCGTTGAGGTCGAAGCAGCCAAAATAATCGTCAGTTACAAAACAGGTTTGTCCATCCACCGATGACAAGGTTTCGTAGGCCGGCACAAAACAATGCAATCCGTCGCGGTTCTTGTAATCGTAGGAAGCATCACCCAAAAGCAACAGGTATTTCAACTGCCTTTCACTGTCGAGATAAAGCATCCGGCAGAAATCGCGAATGGCCGAAACATCCATAGCGCCGCAACCGAACTCATTGTAAATCTGCTGAGGCGTTGTGATATACGTCACCAATTCAGGATCCTGCACCTCATGAATAGCCTTGATGCGCTGCGCCTGACTGATGAAATCAGGATAGGAAACGATGAGATAATCGATGTCGCGCACGGCATGAAGATTCTGGTTTTCCACTTGTCCGAAATCGACCACCGAGAAATAGGAAGAGCCATCGAAAGCGATAAACTCGTTATCGGAGCAACCGTTCACGCAAAACGAGAAAACATTGCCGTTCATCTGCCCACTGATTCTTGAAGGCGAAACGGGATTGCTCACATTCCAGACCTGCATTTGCTGAGTGGCGCTGCTGACACGGTATTCGTACACCTTATTAATATTATACATTTCGGGATTGCGGAAAATCATCTGTTGGCCCGAAAATTTCAAGTTGCGCCATGCGTTGACAGCAATATAATCGACATAACCAATCGAAGTGGTGCTGGCATTGCCCTCGTGTTTCAAAGTCACTTTCACCTCATCTTTTGTTGGATAGACATTGACATAGCCACCGACTGTAACGGCCACCTTAACCGCCGAAGTAGGCTCAACAGGCGAAAGGCTATAACTTTCGTGTTGGTTGCCGTCGACCAGCACTTTGAAACTTGCCTGAGTGAAATTCCGGCCCGCCAAAGCCAAATGAAGCACACACTGACGTGAAGTAATGACATTCGGGAACCCGAAACTGAAATCCTTGCTGACATTGCCATTCATGGCATCGCCATAATAGCTGCGGCCCATGTGGTTCAGGTTGTCCATATCAATTTCATGCACATCATAATCGAGAAATTCCGTGACCGTTTCAGCAGCTGCCAATGAAGGAGCATTTTCTGCGGCAATGCGTTTGCCTACACCTAAATCGGTGGTAATAAACGCATAAGCATAATCATCGTAATAGTTCTGCACATGATCGTAGCACGAGCGCTGCTGATTGTACTGCCAACGCACCGGTCCACGACCATAAAACAAAATATAGTCATCTCTATCGAACTTTCCGTCCGATTCGCCCGAAACGAAGATCGGCAATTCCTGCAAATCGTCGTGACGCGCCTCGCCATTCAACTCAGGCAACACGCCGCCGCCGTTATGATAGATGCGGATATTGCGCGGGTCGATGCCATCGGCATTGATGCCAAAAGCCGAAAGGTCGGAATAGGTAAGTTTGTAAATGCCAGTCTCTTTCAACCCCAACTTATGCCAAGTACCAGAAGCCAAGACCGACTGCCTCGCATAATCTCCTTGCGCGATAACGCTTGCAGGAAGAAGAACCGTCAAAAGACAAAAAACAATAATAATCCGAAAAAATCTATTATCCATATTAATAAAAGCCTATTTTTCACGGAACGAAAATACAACCTTTTTATTGTAAATTGACATTTTTGGGCAGAAAAAGTTTTTTTTCAAAGAAAATGCGCGTCAATTCATAAAAATGTCGTAAAATTGCGTCCGATTTTATGCGCTTGGAAAAAAATACATTTCAAGCACAATATTGACAGACAAAACGAGTTATTAAAGGAACAAATTTTATCAACGATGTATAAAAAATCAGGATTCAAAGCATTAGCAGTTATTATTTTAGGAGGTCTTTTGATGACTTCATGTTCAAAGAAAGCCTCCAGAACCACAGGTTGGGCCTACAACGATGCCAACAACGGTGGTTTTGAAGTCGCAGAAATCAACGACCAGCAAATCGGACCAGGCTTGATAGCCATTGAAGGCGGCACCTTCGTCATGGGAGGCACCACCGACAACCTGACCCGTTCATGGGACAACGTTCCCCGCAAGGTCACAGTTCCGTCATTCCTCATGGATCGTACCGAAGTCAGCAATGTTGACTATCAGGAATATATCTATTGGTTGAACCGTGTTTACGGTCAAAACTACCCGCAGGTAGTGCGCAACGCTGTCCCAGACACTTTGGTTTGGCGCGACCGTTTGTCATACAACGAGCCAATGGTTGAAGTCTACTTCCGCCACCCGTCCTACAACGACTATCCTGTAGTCGGCGTGTCATGGGTTCAGGCCAACGACTACTGCTCATGGCGTACCGACCGCGTCAACGAGTTGATGCTCGTCGAAGCCGGAGTCCTCGACTGGGACCCATCACAGCAGGATGAAGAAAACTTCAACACCGATGCTTACCTTGCCGGCCAATACACTGGCAAAGTGAAGAACGGCAAGAAAGACCTTTCCAAGGGCGATGGCGACGGTTTGCGCAACGTCCGCATGGAAGATGGTATCCTTCTCCCATCCTATCGTCTCCCCACGGAAGCCGAATGGGAATATGCTGCTGTTGGTCTGGTAGGCAATACCTCTAACGAAATCGTAGCCGAACGTAAGGTTTATCCATGGAACGGCGATGGTCTCCGCACCGATAACAAGAAATACTACGGCAGCTTTATGGCAAACTTCAAGAAAGGTCCTGGCGACTACATGGGTGTTGCCGGAAATCTGAACGATGGTGCTGCTCTGCCAGCCCCAGTCGGTTCCTACTGGCCAAACGATTACGGCTTGTATAACATGGCTGGTAACGTTTCAGAATGGTGTCAAGACGTCTATCGTCCATTGTCATTTGAAGATGTTGCCGACTACAGCCCATTCCGTGGTAACGTATTCACACAGAAAGCCGTAGATGAAAACGGATTCCTCGTTCAGAAAGACTCACTCGGCCGTATCCGCAGAGAACCTATCTCACAGGAAGAAGCTTCGAAACGCCAGAACTACCGCACCAGCTTCAACTCCAACTACGATGATGGTGACTACATGTCAGCTATCCGCAACAAATGGAGCGATGCTCAGGAAGACCAGAGCGTATTCACAAAAGAAATGTACGAAACCGCTACCAACGACGCCCCTGGCACAACGCTCATCAGCGACGAATCTCGCGTCTACAAAGGCGGTTCATGGGCCGATGGTCCTTACTACCTGAGCCCAGGCACACGCCGCTACCTCAACCAGAACCAGTCGGCTGCCACTATCGGCTTCCGCTGCGCCATGAACAAGGTCGGCAGTTCCTTCGCAAAATAATGCTTTTAATCGAGATACTGAAAATGCCGTTTGAGAAATCAAGCGGCATTTTTTATAAAAACATACAATCATGAACACATTAGAAATCATATATCAAGCCTTTCAAAAAGCTTACAAAGTAACGACCGACAGCCGCAAAGTCGAAAAAGATGCCGTGTTCTTTGCCCTGAAAGGCGAGAATTTCGACGGCAATGACTTTGCCCTAAAAGTAGCCGAAGAAGGCATAGCTTCGCTTGTGGTCTGCGACCGATACGACATTCCGGAACATGAACGGATTATCAAAGTCGAAGATTCATTGAAAGCCTTGCAAGACCTTGCATGCCATCACCGCCACCAGATGAAGTCCAAAGTGCTTTCCATCACAGGCACCAACGGCAAGACCACGACAAAGGAACTTGTCTCAGCAGTATTAGCCCAAAAATACAAGATCATTCACACCGAAGGCAATTACAACAACCATATCGGCGTGCCGCTTACCCTGCTGACCATCAAGCCGGAAACGGAAATTGCCGTTGTTGAAATGGGTGCCAATCATCCTGGCGAAATCGACACGCTGGCTCACATTGCCTGCCCCGATTGCGGCCTCATCACCAACATCGGGAAAGCCCATTTGGAAGGTTTCGGCAGCTTTCAAGGCGTCATCAACACGAAGACTGAACTCTATCGTTACATCAAACAAAACGGCGATTTCGTTTTCGTCAACCGCGGCAATGACTTGCTTTGGGACCTTTCATCAGAGCAGAAGCGCGTCAGCTACGGCTGCCACTGCGGTGCCGATTATCCCGTTGCGCCAGGCGAATG
>JAZQPN010000082.1:0-2283 GCA_045628585.1 Bacteroidales bacterium
ATAATGAAGGGCGCTTTTTCGGCGTAACTGAAAATTTCGGTACGTCCGCAAGTAGTCCAGGTAATTCTGTTTTTTTGTTTTCAATAATTTTGTCTAAGATTGTCATTTTGAGGTACCTTCCTTTGCTTGTTGGCTATAGGCAACAACTGCATTTAGTTTTTCTAGTGCACGACCAGAGAAAATGCTTTCACGAGCCAACTCAATGCCGTCTTTCATCGTATCTGCAAGACCATAAGCGAAGAAGCCAATGCCGGCATTTAGTAGAACGGTGTCGAAATACGGACCTTGTTTACCAGCTAGTAAATCCCGCATAATTGCCGCGTTTTCAACGGCATCTCCACCACGAATGGCTGACAGTGGTTGTGGTGTTAAACCAACATCTTCTGCGCGTAATTTAAACGGAATAATATCACCGTGATCAAGCAGGACAAATGTGTTTTCACCATCTAAAGAGGCTTCGTCCATGCCTTGTGAACCGGATACGACAATTGCACGCTCACGGCCAAGTAAATGAAGCACTTGCGCGTAATCCGTCGTAAAGGCAGGGCGGTTAATACCGACAAATTGGGTTTTCAGTGGCACCGGGTTAGTTAGTGGTCCCGCTAAATTGAAAATTGTCGGCTTACCAATTGCTTGTCGAATTTCACCGATGCGTTTTAGTTTTGGATGCATATTTGGTGCGTGTAAAAAAGCAATCCCATGTTTCCCAAGTAAATCTACAGTTTGTTCAACAGACGGAACAAGTTCAATGCCGAGTTCTTCCAGTACATCGGAGCTACCAGATGAGCTTGATACTTTACGATTTCCATGCTTCGCAACAAGTAGACCACCACCAGCAAGAACAAACGCGGATGTCGTACTAATATTGAAGCTATGCAAGCCGTCGCCACCTGTGCCGCAGTTATCAATGTAAATCCCGTCTGGAACGTCCACTTGTACGGCATGTGAGCGCATAACCGTTGCCAGTCCTGCTACTTCAGCAGCTGTTTCACCTTTTGCACTCATCGCCACTAAAAAGTCAGCAATATGTTCTTTAGGTGTTTCTTCATTGAATATCAGCTGAGCAGCTTCGACCATTTCATCGAATACTAAATGCTTCTGTTGTTTCAAACGATCAGTAAATGGTTGTAATGTCATAAAATCACCCCTTTGCTAACGCGCATAATGATTCAGATTTCAGCAAAATTTGTTGCGTAGCATCCTTTACATTTGTTTGGGCATTGATGAATGTGCCTGATTGAATCGTTGCAAGTTTCTCTTGGATTAGAATCGTACGTGAAATGAGCGTGAAATCGATTTGTCCGTTAAAGCCGATATAGCCAAGCGCACCACCATAAAAGCCTCTGTGCACGGTCTCTACCTGTTCAATTAATTCAATTGCCTGTTGTTTTGGGCTACCTGTAATGCTACCGGCAGGAAGGCAATGTGCGAGTGCATCGATCGCATGTAGGGTAGGGGACAATTGCCCTTCGATTGCAGATAGTAGCTGCATCAAATGTTGAGAACGAATCGTTGTTAAATAGTTCATCACTTCAACTGATTCAGGAACAGCAATTTGTTGTAAATCGGCTGTCGCAATATCGATAAGTGTGTTATGGTGCGCGATTTCATCTTTATCGCCCAGTAAAGCGAGTTCAATTTCAATATCATCGGTTGTTGATGTACCGCGTGGGCGACTTCCAGCAACCAGTTTTGTACTCACCACTCCGTTATTGACACTTAGCAAACTTTCTGGCGATGAACCAACAATTGTATGATCATCAAAGGCAATATAATACATATAGGCAGCTGGGTTCTCCACGCGTAATTTCCGGTAAAGGGCAAAAGCATCACCGTAAAAATCGGCATCGAAACGGCGAGATAACACTACCTGGCCGCCTTGCTGGATTGTCGCAGCTTGCTGAGGCTCGGTTACTTGCTGTTCAGATTGGTCGTCTGCTTGTTGCAAACGGAATTCACTTAATGTGTAATCCGTTGTTTCAGTGGGCTTGCCGTTTAGTAGTTGCTCAATTAGTTCATCTAGATTCGGCTCTTTTTGCACCGCTTCAATATTTGTATGGAAAATGATCAGTTCATCTGTCATATGATCAAAAATAATCATCGTGTCATACACATGGAAATTTACAGTCGGTAAGTTTAGTGCATCTTGTTTTTGCGCGCTTGCAAGTTGCGTTGCTCCGTAGCGAATATAACCAATTGCACCACCAGTAAACGGATATTCGGTATGATTAGAAATGCGCGGCATCACTTGTTTTAATGACTGAATTAAATCGCCTTCGTAAT
>JAZQPN010000083.1:0-19741 GCA_045628585.1 Bacteroidales bacterium
TGTCTCCATTAATCAATGATTATCCTTTATAAAAAGCGCTTTTTTATACCCATAAGGCATAGAAAACGCTTTTTTATGTAAGTTTGCACGCAAATTTTCAATCATTATGGCACAACAAAAAATACTCGGAATAGGAAGCGCCCTCACGGACATCCTGACACCTATACAAGATGAAAGCATCTTATCGGAACTGAACCTGCCTAAAGGCAGCATGACCCACGTCGACATGGCTACTTCGCTGAAAGTCGGCGAAGCCTTGGCTTCATACAACAGCACGATGGCCGCTGGCGGCTCGGCTGCCAACACGGTCAGCGGACTGGCCAAATTAGGCATCGAGGCCGGTTTTCTCAGCAAGGTCGGCAAGGACGGGAACGGCAGTTTCTTTGAAAAGGAAATGCTCGACACCAAGGTCACGCCGGAACTGTTCAGAACCGAAACGCCTTCGGGCCGCGTGCAGGCTATCATCACGCCCGATGGCGAACGCACATTTGCCACTTATTTAGGCGCATCGCTGGAACTTTCGCCCGACGACATCACGCCCGATTTGTTCAAAGGCTGGGACATTTTCTATGTGGAAGGTTATCTCGTGGCCAATCCCAACATGCTCGACAAGGCTATGGAGACGGCAAAAGCCTGCGGCCTGAAAATCGCCATCGACTTGGCAAGCTACAACATGGTGGAGGATAACCGCGACTATATGCTGCAACTCATCAACGATTATGTCGACATCGTTTTCGCAAACGAATCGGAAGCTACCGCCTTGACTGGCATGGGCCCAAGGGAATCGCTCGATTTCATTGCATCGAAATGCGAAATCGCCGTTGTAAAAATCGGTAAGAAAGGAGCTTATATTAAGAGGGGCGATGAAATAGCCACCGTCGATGCCGGAAATTATAAGCCTATCGATACGACAGGTGCCGGCGATATGTGGGCTGCCGGTTTCTTGGCTGGCCTCGTCAAAGGCGAGAGCCTCGAAAAGTGTGGAAAAATGGGTGCCATCGTTGCGGGCAACGTCATCGAGGTGATGGGCGCCAAGATGGATGCTGACAGATGGAACAGAGTTTACGATGCAATCGGAAAATTGTAAGAAATCTTTCAGAGGTAAAGCATTTTTTCGTACTTTTGCACCCTGTATATTTTCTCGAGAGATATAATATTAAAAATTAGACACTTAGATAAACAATGAAGGAATTCCAGACAAAAGAAATCCGTAATGTTGCCCTCATCGGTGCAGCAAAATCCGGTAAAACTACGCTTGCCGAAAACATGCTTTTCGAAGGCAAGGTTATCAACAGAAAAGGTAGCACAGAAGAAAAGAACACCGTTTCCGACTACCGTCAGATTGAAATGGACCGTCAGATTTCGGTGCATGCTTCAATGATGTATACCATCATCAACAACACCAAGATCAACATTCTTGACACTCCTGGTTTCAGCGATTTCTCAGGCGACATCGTTTCCTGCCTCACCGCTGCCGATGCAGCCGTCTGCAACATCAATGCCCAGTCAGGCGTTGAAGCTACAACGGAAAACGCTTGGCGTCACGCTGCCAACACCAACAAGCCGGTCGTGTTCTTCATGAACCAGCTCGACCACGCTAACGCCAATTTCGACAACACCATCCGCGAAATGAAGGATTACTTTGGCGACAAGGTTACTCCTATCCAATATCCAGTCAACGCTGGTGAAGATTTCAACGCTGTCATCGACTTGATCATGATGAAGATGCTGGTCTTCAAGAATGGTAACGGCGCTCCTGAAATTCAGGATATTCCTGCTTCAGAAATGGCAAAGGCCGAAGAACTCCACAGCAACCTTATTGAACACGCTGCTGAAGGCGAAGAATCACTGATGGAAAAGTTCTTCGAAGAAATGACTCTGAGCGAAGAAGATATGGAACGTGGTATCCGCCTCGGCATCATCAACCGCGAAATGTTCCCTGTTCTCTGCGGCGCTGCCAAGAAGGGTGTCGGCGTCAGCCGTCTCTGCGAATTCCTCATCAACGCTTGCCCATCACCTGCTGATGTTCCTGCTGTCAAGGCTAAGAACGGCCAGGAATTCCACAACAGCAACGATGACCCAACCGCTATGTACATCTTCAAGGTTACCACCGAACAGAATCTCGGCGATGTGGCTTGGATGCGCGTTTATGGCGGTCAGGTTGCTGAAGGCCAAGACCTCGTCAACCCACGCAGCGGCAACAAGGAACGTATCTCACAGCTCCTCGCTTTCTGCGGCAAGAACCGTGAAAGAGTCGAAAAGGTCAACGCTGGTGACATCATCTGCACCATTAAGCTGAAGGATGGCCGTATCGGTGATTCTCTCGTCGATGCCAAGGCTGCTGAAGCTGCTTTCGAAGAAATGCCATTCCCAACACCTATCTTCACCATTGCCATTAAGGCTGCCAACTCACAGGAAGATGAAAAACTCGGTGGCATTCTCAACGACCTCCACAAGACCGACCCAACCGTCATTTCAGGCATGTCACGCGAATTGCGCCAAAACATCCTGCAATGCCAGGGCGAATATCACTTCAACACCCTGAAATGGTATTTCGACAATGTATATAAGATTGCCGTTGAAACTGCATCTCCAAAGATTCCTTACCGTGAAACCATCACCAAGTCGGCTCGCGCTGATTACCGTCACAAGAAGCAGTCAGGCGGTAGCGGTCAGTTCGGTGAAGTTCACTTGCTGCTGGCTCCTTATTACGAAGGCTACACCGATCCAGGCGAACTGCAAGTGCGTGGCAAGGATGAATACGAACTGCCATGGGGCGGTAAGCTGATTTTCGCTAACTGCGTTGTCGGTGGTGCTATCGATGCACGTTTCATGCCTGCTATCCTGAAGGGTGTCAACGAACGTCTTGAACAGGGTCCTCTGACCGGTTCATACGCCCGCGATATCATCGTTTACGTTTACGATGGTAAGATGCACCCAGTCGATTCAAACGAAATGGCATTTAAGATTGCCGGCCGTATGGCTTTCTCAGCTGCATTTAAGGCTGCTGCTCCTAAGATCATGGAACCTATCTATGACCTCGACGTCCGCATGCCTGCCGACCTGATGGGTGCCGTTATGACCGACCTCCAGGGCCGTCGCGCCATCGTGATGGGTATGGATTCTGACCACAACTACCAGACCATCCACGCTAAGGTGCCGTTGGCAGAAATGGACCGCTATTCAACTTCACTCAGCTCACTGACATCAGGCCGTGGTACCTTCACCATGAAATATGCTGAATACCAACAGGTTCCTACCGATGTCCAGAACAAGCTCCTGAAGGAATACGAAGAAAGCCAGAAGGAAGAAGAATAATCGTTATTTCATTCCCGATATTGAAAAATCCCGTCAAAATTTTGGCGGGATTTTTTAGTTTCGATAGATTGAGACGCATAAGACAGTCAGAATAGCCTGAAAAGATTGTTGTTTTCGTTAATGTATAAGATGCATCCTTCATCAACAAGATAGACTTTTTCAATTTCTTTCGGCAAGTAGTATTTCCATTTCAGGTTTCCTATAATGTCAATGAAACTGAGCATTTTGTGCCTTTCGCTTCCGTCTGATTGTTCGTGGAAAAGCAAAAATCCTTCATCAGATTTTTGTGCATCTATCAGATTGTAACTTGTTTCTATCACGTTGCGTTTCAAGTCGATAATGCTATTTTTGTTATCAAATGGCAATTCGGTTTGCAAGCCGTTTTTGTAATTTGAAATGCAGGTTGCAAGATTGAAATACACCTGTTCGGAATCGACTTTTATGACGCTAAGATTTGTTCCCAAATCGTGCTTTTCGTTAAATTCTGGAATGAAAACACTGTCAATCAGTGAATTAAAATAAATCTCATCGTCAATTCTTTCCAAACGGCAAAGAATATGTTTTTCATTTTTCAATTTTTGGGAAATGCTCATAATGATTTCATTCCAGCTGTTGATTTGAAACACACATTGCGGAAAAGCGTTAATGAAAAACTGTTCGTATCTCATTGAATCCCTGAAATGTAGGGGAAATGTCTGCTGTATTTCCAACTGATTGTTCAGTGCTACAATTGCAGATTCGTTTAAAACTCTTAGCGATGTATCGTTGCGCATTTCGTTGAAATATTTCTCCGTAAAATTCACATTGACAAGCAAATAAAGCGTATCGTTAAAAGTGCAGCAGTTGTCAATTTTGATTTTGCCGAAATCGGGAACAAAAGGCGCAATTTCATTACGGTATTTGCAGATGTCATCCCAAATTCTGCTATTTTTGAAAACCAATTGATAAAAACCTTCCATATTCAAATTGGAAAAATCCTGCGTCCTGATGAAGTTCCATTTGCCATCAAAATAATGGATTTCGTTGTAGGAAAAATCAGCGACGACAAAGCCTTCGTGATAAGGCATAAACCTGACTTTTTCGGACAAAATGATGTTGTCGGGCAATTTTGAAATCTTTTGCGAAATTTTATCACCGTTAATATAAGGTGTCCAAAATTCAATTTCCGTTAGTGCACTTTCAAAAATCAGTTGACCGTTTTCGTAATAATAAACCCAAGGAATAGTATTGTGCGACAGCTGATTATAAAGCGAATCGTTACAAATGATTTCAAATGGTCGACTGATATGGAAAAATTTGTCTGCAAATTTTGAAGCGGATTTTCTGTCGTTATTCTGAAATACCAATCGCAAATCCGTTTGCTTGCCTATGGCATCCAGCAATTGGTATTCTCCGAAACAATTGGTGCAAATGTTCGTGTTGGCGGTAATGAATAATTCCTTGTTTTGTGAAAAGCTGCAAGACGTGATCAGGAAACCAATCATGCAGCATAAAGTCAATTTGTATTTCATATTTTGATGATTTAATTGTTTCGACGTCCAAGATGTTCTTTCAACATTCGCGTTTTCTGCTGCAAATTTGAATAAAATAAGCGTGCCAATCATGGAATTCCAATGGAAAAAAACTGGAGTTGTTTTTGTTTTAGATTATTGATTTTTAATAGTATAGACTTTCTTTAAGCATAAAAATTAGAAATTTAATGGAATGTTTCGGACAAGCTGAAAGAATCAGGCTAAAAAAGGCCGAAAAAAAGTAATTTTGCAAAAAATATCCTATGGAAGATTCGATAAATTCAAATGTGGTGACAATTCACCTGCAACATTCTCCTACTTTGTTGAGCGTTAATGCAGATAGCATTTCAGGAAAAACGGCTTATTCCTTTTCTTTGTTCGAGGAAACAGCGGCAAATGAAAACACAGGCAGCAATTCCAATGTCGTATTATTTTGTTTTCTTGCATTATTGATAGCCTTTGGCGTATGGTTTTTATACCACAAAAAACACCATAAGCAAGAAAAACAGGAACCAGCAAAAAACCAGGAAGCAAACCTGCGTTACGAATTGCTGAAACAAAGTGAAATTTACAAGGAGTTTGTGCGTAAAGGGTATTTTTCGGTCAATGGAAAAGAGTCGCTTTCAATAATTAAAGAAAAGGAAATCAGTTCTTTATGTGAAACCGTTGTTAGCATTTATCAGGATTTTCCAAATATATTGAAAGAAAAATGTCCTGAACTTTCGGAAAAGGAAATTCATTTCTGCTGTCTGATGAAATCAGGCCTAACGACTTTTGAATTGGCAGAAATCTTCAATGTTTCTGAAAGCGCAATTTTCAAACGGAAACAAAAAGCAAAGGAAAAATTGGGCTTGCAGAACGACAAACGGACATTGGATGAAATCCTTTCGGAAATTTAATATGCTTCCAAAAACATAATCCCGCCCAAATCCGTCAATACGCCATCATATAATTCGATGAGATTGAAGCCATTGCGCGAAAGAAAAGCATCTAATTCGGGTTTTTCTTTCAGATTTTGCGTGTTGCCGCAAACCACAAGATTTTGGTTGAAAACACCGCAACAGCCTGGGAAAAATCCGTAGTCGTGGCCCTCCAAATGAATTTGGTGCGGGTCGATGAAAAGAACATCGAAACCCGATTCCTGTAATTTCTTGCCAATGCCCACATCGGAAGTGATGAAAGCCTTTTCGTTCAAAGCCAAAAGATTGCAGCGCGTATAAGACTGATTCACATTGATTTGCTGCTTGTCGGAATAGAGTTTCAGAATCCGTTCATCGGTAAATTTCAGGTTGTGAACCAAAATGTTTTTCGTGCCACAAGCATTGTAATGAACCGTTTTGGGATGCGCAAAACCCAAGGCTTGCTTGCCGCGCATTAGTTTTATGCCCGCCTTGTGCAATTCTGCAATCCATTCTTTCGGTGTGTTCGGTGCAAAAACAAGCTGGTTTTCAGCATATTGAAAAAAGAAAATGTCGGGATGGGCAGCAATGGAAGGATAAACAAAACTGACTGGTTCGAGCCAAAGAACTTTGCCAAAAGCCGCTAATTTTTGCTTTGCTGCTTCAGGCATTAATGCAGAGGCAAGGATTATGGTCTGCTTGCTTTCGTCGGAAACTTCATAATGGAAATCGGCAGGGGAGAGGCTGTCATCACAAAGGAAATCAACTTGTTGGAACGAATCAAGCAATTTTTTTCGGTTTGCCGCCTGATAGCCAATGGCATTAGTACGCTGCGATGAATGTGTATACATTATAAGGTGCTTGCCTTGGCCTTGAATCGTAGCAAATTTCCGCCGCCAGACCTCTCCGAAAACCATCTCGGCAAAGTTATGATGATAAGGTCCAGCCACACAATCGCCGCCATCCAATTCATCGGAAGGATGCAAGCCTATACGTAACACATTTACCTCGTTTTCAATAAAATAAGAATAAATATCCGCAGAGCGCTGAACAGCCTCATCAATGCTCAAAGGCTGATATTGACCTTTGCGGAAACGCTTTTCAAGCACCGTGTCTTTTACCACCAGACAAGGATAAATGCGAGTTTCCTTTGCGCCAAGCGAAACAATGTCTTTTGCTGTCTGGAAATCCTTTTCAGGGGAAGAACCCGGTAAGCCAATCATCATTTGTAAACCCAAAGTAAATCCTTCGGCAAGAATCATTTCAGAAGCCGATTTTATGGCCTCAAAATCATGGCCTCGGCCACATTGCAAAAGCACTTCATTGTCAGTCGATTGTGCGCCAAGTTCAATGTTGCGCATCCCGAATTTTTTCAGCACTTTCAGTCTATCCTTATTAATATAATCGGGGCGCGTGCTGCAACGGATACCTTGAATCTGGCCGCTTTCTAAATACGGTGCAACTGTTTTCAAATAATCATCCTGCATTTTTTCGGGCAAACCGGTGAAATTTCCGCCGAAAAAAGCCACTTCAACAAACCTGTCTTTTTCCTTAAATGATTGCAAATATAAATCTATGATATGTTTTACTTGCTCACAATCAGGAATTTGACTTTTACCCGCAATGCTGAACTGATTGCAATAGACACAGCGGAACGGGCAAGCCAACTCGGGAAGAAAAACAGGTATGTTATAGTATTTCATGCCGCAAATTTCGGACAAAAAAAGCAATAAAACGACAATTATAGTGAAGCCCCAACCTATAAAATAAGGTTGGGGCTTCGTTTCTCAGTCAAATCCAATCAGTTTGACACAAAAAACATATTGGTTCTTGGCATATCAAAATGTGATATTCGCCCTGATATAGAAGTTTCGGCCAGGTTCGAAGTTGATGTTGCTGCGGTTGGTCGACAGGAAATTGGTGTAGGCCACATTGGTAATGTTGTCGATGCCACCAAAGAACTGCAAGCCACAGCGGCCAATTTCAAACATCTTCGTGTTGAGCGTCAAATCGAGGCGGTAATAGCCTTTTGTCGGTTTTTCGCCAACAGCGATTTTGCCTTCCTTTTTAGCACCAGCCGCCATCACAGATAGATTGATGGCACCGATTTTAGGATTGCTGTAGGCCATGCCCAAACGGCCATTCATTGGCGGAATCTGTGGCAGATAAGCCTGTTTTTCCAAATCGCGGCCCACAACAAGAGCACCCGACATAAAGACGCGCAAATGGTCTGTAATGTCGTAATTCACATTCATATCGCAGCCGTAGAGCAAAGCCTTGTCGACATTGGCATAAATCAAAGCCGGCAAAGTGTCGTAGGAGCTTTCTTCGGTGAGATGATAGATAAATTCGCCATCCACTTCGGTAATCATATCGGTCAGGCGGTTGGCAAAGATTGAAAATTGCAAGTCGAATTTATTGCCCCAATGACGGATGCCCAAATCGGCGGAATAGCCTTTTTCGGGTTTCAGATTCGGGTTGCCAAGCTGCACCTTGCTGCCCAAATCGATGTATTTGAAACGCTCTTCCAAAGAAGCGGCGCGGTAGCTGCGGGCCATATTCATAACCAGTTCGGTCTTTTCAGTCAGGTTGTAAAGCAAACCCAAGTTGGCGCTCCACGAAAAATCCCTTTCGTTTCCAGCCTCAAAAGTGACGCGCTGCGTGGTCATAGGCTGCAATTCACCGTTTTTGAAGATGGAATCGACATCGTAACCGATCGCGTTTTTCACGAAAATACCGTCCAGACGGCCACCTAAAGTGATGGTCATGCGTTCGTTGAGGCAACGGATTTCATCTTGAGCGAAGATGCCCGCACTCGTAAAAGATGCTTCCGGGAAAGGCGACTCCACGCGACGGACTTTGTTCACAACCGTGTCGCCAGTAGGTTTAACTACCGTCATATCAATGTTTTTGGTGCGGGTTGAAGCAATGTTGCGACGCCAAGCATCAATGCCTGCAATGAATGTGTTGTTCGCACCAAACTTCCAAGTTCCTTGCAATTGTCCGCCAAAAGTCTCGTGCGTTGCATTCGGCAAAACCGATTGCGGTGCCGTGATTTGCGTCATGCCATTTGGCTGAACCACAACCGTTGGCGCCGAATTCGGAATCATCTCCACATTTCTCACGATATACTGATAGAAACCATTTAATTTCAACGACTTGAAACTTTCCGTAAGGTTGGTGATTTCGTAGCTGCCATTGTAAAGCGTGCGGCCAATATCTTTGTATTTTGCCGTAGCCGTAGGTGCAAAAGCAGCACCACCGGGAATGCCTACATCGGTCGACCAGTTGCGCTGGAACTGCAATTTGAGCAAATGGTTTTCGGCAGGCTTGAAACCGATTTTTGCACCTAGATTATTGGTTGTGAATCCGCTATTCGGCAAAATGCCTTCAGGTGTCTTCACATCGTTGGCGTGACCATACGAGCCGTTCACCTTCACAAACCAGCGTTTACCGCCGGCATTCAAAGAAAGGTATTCCGAATGGCTGTTGTTGACCGAGGCATAACCCGCCGTAGCGTTGCCATGAATGTAAGTTTTATCAGAAAAATAGCCGTCTTTCGTAATGATGTTGACAATGCCGCCCATTGCGCCACTGCCGTAAAGCGATGATTGAGCGCCTTTTATAACCTCAACACGCTGAATGTCATTCACATCAATCATACTCAAGGAAGCCGTGAGGTCGGTGGCTGTTTCAACGCGGTTGCCATCGACGAGGGTCACGAGACGGTTTTCGCTCAGGCCGCGCACATTGATGTTGGTGGCCCAAACACCATCGCCGCCCATGCTGATGCCTGGCTGAAATTTCAGCACATCGGCAACGGTGAAAGAAGAGAACTTCTTGCAGTCGATGGAATTGATGATGTTGAGTTGGGCAGGCGTTTCGATGATTTTCCTGTCGACTTTCAAACTTGAAATGACCACATCCTTGAGTTGTACCGTCTGCAAGGTATCGCTCTCAGATGCCTGTGGGGTTTGTGCGAAGGCTGCGCCCGACAAACCGAGGATGATTGCCAATGTGGCAATGTGTTTCTTACTTTTCATTTTCGTTATCTTTAATTTTGAGTAACACCGACTTGACCTCGATTCCAACGATGCGTCCCAACTGGCCCGTCAGGGAACCAATCTGGTCGGTGGTACCTTCAAAGATAACAGAAATGATGCTGTATTTGTTTCTTGGGAAACCTTGGCGGCAGATGATGATTTCGCTGTGACGCGAAAGAATTTCGTTCAGTTGCGGTGCCGCCGCCCTGTCTTGCACATAAATAATGGCAGTGCCAATTCTCTTTTCCATTTGCATTTCCTCCGGATCAGATTTTAATTCCCGCACGGACCTCGATGACAACGCTTCGTCTCAATCTCAGTGCTTGTACGGTTTTTGTTATTTCGGCGACAAAGATAGAAATTTTTTCGGAAACAATTTTAATGCACTTTTTGAGAAATTTTTTCGATTTCTTACCATCAATTGGAAAATTATTACGTAATTTGCGTAACGGAAAAAGCGTAACGGAATTTACGTAATGACTTAAATTATTCATTATGAAGAAAATAAACAATCCATTTTTAGTTTACGGCTATGTAAATCCAGACTATTTTTGCGACAGGGTTTCAGAAACCGACCGTCTGATTTCGGCATTGAAAAATGGACGAAATGTCACCTTGATGAGCCAAAGACGTATGGGCAAAACAGGCCTGATTAAGAATGCCTTTTACCACATTCAGGAAAACGACAAGGATGCGGTCTGCATCTATATGGACATTTTCTCGACCAACAACCTGAGTGAATTTGTCGGCGTATTCGGAAAATCGGTTTTGGGACGATTAGACACGACTTCGCAAAAAGTGACTGCGGCCTTGAAAGGATTCCTGAAAAGTTGCCGACTCGTTTTGTCGGCTGACGAACTGACAGGTTCTCCGCAACTGAAACTCGATTTCCAACCCTCCGACACCCAGTCAACGTTGGAAGAGATTTTCGATTACCTTTCACATTCCGACAAAGAATGTTTCATCGCAATAGATGAATTTCAGCAAATTACGGAATATCCTGAAAAAGGCGTCGAAGGTCTGTTGCGTTCCCTGATTCAGTTTTGTCCCAATGTGCATTTCATATTTTCGGGCAGCAAACGGCATCTGATGTCCGACATTTTCAACTCTGCAAAAAGGCCGTTCTACCGCAGCACGGAAACTCTTTCCTTAGCCGAAATACCTTTTGAATCGTACTATCAATTTGCCCAAAAATGGATGAACGAAGCCGGAATCGGTCTAAGCGAAATGGATTTTCAAATCATTTACAATCAAGTGAATGGACACACTTGGCACGTGCAATACATGTTGAACAAACTTTACGGCTGGGCACCTGAAGAAATCAATGAAGACCTGATAAGGCAATGCTTTAACGAAATCATTTTTTCGGAATTGGATAAATTCCAGCAACTTTATGACACGCTTTCCGAAAACCAGTCGCTGTTGCTACGTGCCATTGCCAAGGAAAAGTGCGTGAATGCCATTAATGCTTCTGGTTTCATCAAAAAATACAACCTGAAAACAGCCAGTAGTATCAACACGGCACTCAAACATTTGGTTGACAAGGATTATGTGTATAGATCAAAAGACGGTTATGCGGTAAGCGACCACTTTATGCGGTTTTGGTTACAAACTTTGCCTTGAGCATTTTGAAACAAATTCTTCCACGATTTGTTATCCAATGAGAACAAAAACCTATCTTTGCAAAACCAAAAAAATCATCGAATTATGCATTATTTGTTAATCCTTTTCATCGTATCTCTGCTTGCTTCAAGCGTGGGTTTCAAGTATTTCATCTATTTTTTCAGCATTGGCTACGGCTTTGGCATTGCCGCGTTGGCCGCCACGATTGCCATTGTTTTTTGGGGTTCGCTCAGCGTGCCGACCGCCATTCTTTGTCTGGTTCTGTTTGCCTACGGCTGCCGTTTGGGCATTTATCTTTTCAAGCGCGAACGGAAAAGCGCCGATTACCGCAAAATCCTTTACGACCCATCCTTGCAAGAGAAAAAGCCCGTTTTTGAAGTGATGATGGTTTGGATTTTCTGTGCCATTCTTTATGTGGCCGAAATCAGTCCTGTGGCTTTCCGCCTGAGCAATACCGCTGAAAATCTTCCGATTAGCGATATGTGGGCTTGGATTGGTGCCGTGCTGATGGTTGCCGGCGCTTGCCTCGAAGCAGCTGCCGATGCTCAGAAAAGCGCAGCCAAGAAAGTCAACCCGAAGCGATTTGTCGACACGGGATTATATAAGATTGTTCGCTGCCCGAATTATTTGGGCGAAGTCACCTTGTGGACGGGCTGTTTCCTGACTTGCATCGGTGCAAGTTGCAGCACTTGGCAATGGATTGTGACCGCCATCGGTTACATCGGCATCATCTATGTGATGTTCAGCGGTGCGCGCCGTTTGGAACTCCGACAAGTTACGACTTACGGCAACGACCCTGAATATCAAGAATACGTCAAGAAAACACCTATCCTGATTCCTTTCTTGCCGATTTACAGTCTGGCCAAATATAAGTGGCTGCAAGCGTAAGAAACCTTAATTTTGGTGAATCAATTCACCGAATATTATGATTTTCTGTGAATTTGTTCATTGATTTTAGGGATTTGCGGAATTCTTGCATTTAAATTACTTCTCAATGTTTTTCTCATTTTGGAAAAAACCAATGGGAAAAATGAAAGCGAGTCCATGTATTGCTAGAAACAGATAACCCGAAAGCAAGAGCCAAAATCCATTGCATCGAAGTGTTCCATCTGCTGAAAAATAGCAAATGATTCCAGCTAACACCCAACAGATTAATACGGCGATGTTTCTTTTCTTGGTGCATTTTCTCTCGGTTTCTGACAACTCGTTTTTTGATTCTCTTCGAATCATTAATGCCGAAACAATTCCCCATAAAATTAATGGGGTGAAACTCCATTTGTTCTGAAAACCTAATGTGATGGCGATGCCACAGATTCCAAGAATCATTTCCACAATACTTTGTCCTTTTTTCATTTGATAATTTTTTTGAGTTATACTTTTATATTATTGTAAATCAATATATTTCAAAAATCTCTAAATTGATTGATTTCGTTTTTTAGTGTAGTAGTTTTCTTGCGCAAATGTTTGATAATGAAAACTAGACAAATCAAATATAAAACAGCGACAGCAATTGCAATTGACAATTCGATGAAAAAAAACAGACCAATAAACAATGGAAAAATTCCATAAAACCATACTTTTTTTTCATAAATAAAATACATCTGGTTGTACAAATTTGTCAGCAAGAACTCATTGACGCATAAGTCGAAATGTCTCTTTTTCAAATGAAAAACTAAGGTAAAAATGCCTTTGACAAACATAAACACTGAAAGAACCATTGCAACAACAAAAAAAAGCTTTCCGTTTTCATCAGAAATATCGACACCATTGATAAAAGGCAATAATGCAACAATTATTGAAGCGAGTATACAAATCAATCCGTTAAATGCCTGTTTGTTCCTTTTCATCCAGCACTTCATCGGATGTGTTATGTTCATTGTCGGCATTGGACGAGTGTCGCTTTTCGAACAAACATTCTTTTTCCATTCTATTCTTATGGCATCTATTTCAGTCATTGCTTTGGTTTTTGAAGGTTACTAACTTTTGTTTGATACGGTATATTTTTGTTCCGACATTTGTTTCCGTACAGCCTATGATTTCGGCAATTTCCTTTTGTGACTTGTCTTCCAGATACAAAAACAACACGGCTTTTTCATCCTCATTCAGCTTGGCAATCAATTCATTCAGCTTTTCTTGCAAGTCAGTTTCCGATGTTTCTTCTATTTCTGTTTTTATATTGTCCATCGCAACCGGAACAATTCTGTTTTTTCCCTTCCGATATTGCGATATGGCGACATTTAACGAAACCCGGTAAAGCCAAGTTGAAGCCTTGCAATTGTCTTTTCTGATGAATTTCGGATAGCTTTTCCAAAGATTGTAAACGATTTCCTGATACAAGTCTTCCGCCATTCCTTCATCAAACGATGAATAAAACTGGCTAATGTTGCGAATGATTCCATTACAACTATCAACCAATTCCAAGAATTCGGCTTCTATTTTCTTTTTATCAGCCATTACAAATAAGTCTTTGAAATATATATCGCAAAAGAATGAAAAATATCACAAGCCATCGAAAAAAACGAAGCGACACCCGATATTTCCCTATTTTTGCGCCATGAAATTCAAATCGTCTTGCATATTGATTGCGGCTTTGGCCTTTCTCGCTTGGTTTCCATCGTGCGGTGAAAACAAAAACGAAAAGACTGAAAACCATTATGTTATCGCAACTTTGCGCGGTCCTTCTTCAATGGGAATGTTGCAATTCATCGACAGCGTGAAGCAAATGGAAAATGCCAATGTCGAGATTCAGGTTTTCGATGAGCCGCTTCAAGTGCGCAAAATGATGCTCGACGGCAGCGCCGACTTTGCCAATCTGCCCACTACAATGGCAGCCTTGCTTTACAACAAAGGCATTGATTATCACTTTGCTGCGGTGCCGGTTTGGGGAACGCTTTACCTTTGCGGCAACGACAGCACCATCCAGTCGTGGGACGACTTGAAAGGCCGAAAAGTCTATCTGATGGCCAAAGGCATGACGCCCGATGTGATGTTCCGCTATCTTATGACTGAAAACGATCTCAAACCTTACGAAGATGTCGATTTGGACTACCGTTTTCCAACGCACATCGATTTGGCGAACGCAACAATGGCGGGCCGCGCCGATTTGAGCGTCATTTCAGAACCTTACCTGAGCATGGCTTTGGAGGAAAACTCATCCTTGCATATCTTGATGAATCTCAGCGAAGAATGGCAGAAAACCAAGGGGATTCCTTTGGCGGAAACGGCTTTCATCTGCCGCGCTGAAATCGCTGAAAACCAAAAAGAAGTTGTCGATGCCGTCGTGCAAGCCTACGCAAAATCGGTGGATTGGGTGAACGGCAATGTGAAAGGAGCAGCGCAACTGGCTGTGAAATATGGCATTATTGACGATGCAGTTGCGGCCGAAAACTCTATTCCGCGTTCCCATCTCCGCGTGGCCGCTGCAAAAGATGTGCAACAGCAAATCGAAGATTATCTCCGTGTGTTTTATGAATTGGATCCGCAAATCATAGGCGGCAAGATGCCTGACGCAAAATTCTATGAATAAGAAGAAAAACTATATTGGCATAATCTCCGTCGCCGTGATGCTGGCGCTTTGGGAAGTGGCTGCGTTGCGCATCGGCTCCGAGCAAATCATGCCGGGACCTTGGGCGACTTTGTTGGCCACAATCCGGCTTTTTGCCGAAAAGGATTTCCTTCTGGTGGTCGGCAACACGCTTCTGCGCGGCTTGATTGGCTTTGCCATTGCCTTGGTTTTGGGTGTCGGTTTAGGCATTTGGGCAGGCGTAAATGAAAAGTTTGAGGCCTTCTTGCGCCCTTGGATTGTGGTGATGCGTTCCATTCCCGTTGTGGCTTTCATCCTTCTGGCCTTGATATGGTTCAAATCAGGCTCAGTGCCTGTGTTTATTGGCATTCTCACCATGTTTCCGATGATTTGCACCAATGTCATCGAAGGCATCCGCAATGTGGATGGCAAACTGATTGAAATGGCGCGGTTTTACCATGTCAGCGAAAGTCGCATCATCAAGGAAGTGTATGTGCCCGCCATTGCGCCTTTTGTGGTGAGCGGCATTTCGAGTGCTTTCGGCATTGGCTGGCGCGCCATCGTTATTGGCGAAGTGCTCAGTCAGCCGGAATTCGGCATCGGCAGCCGGATGCACGCGGCGCAGTCGTTCCTGAATGTCGATGTGCTGATAGCTTGGACTTTGATCGCCATTCTGATTAGTTTTCTCTTTGAAAAACTCATCCGTTGGGGCGAGAAGAATTTGATAAAATGGAAATGACATGGAACTGGAACTGAAACATATCAGCAAGCAATTCGACGGCAACGTCGTTTTCAAGGATTTCGACATTGCCTTTCAGGAAGGCGTGATTTCCTGCATCCTCGGTCCCTCGGGTTGCGGCAAGACCACTTTGCTCAACATGATGGGCGGCGTGACGGCAGCCGATGGCGGCGATTTCAGCAGTCTCAACGGCAAGAGTTTTTCCTATATCTTTCAGGCGCCGCGATTGCTGCCTTGGAAAACCGTTGCGGAAAACATCGGTTTTGTCATGGACCGCAACATAACGGCTTCCGAACGCCAGCAAAAACTTGATTATCTGCTGCAAATGGTCGAAATGGACCATTATGCACAATATTATCCTTCGCAACTCAGCGGCGGCATGGCGCAGCGCGTCTCCATTGCAAGGGCCTTTGCCATCGATTCTGATGTCATCCTGATGGACGAACCTTTTTCGGCCCTCGACATCACTTTGAAGAAAAACATCATGGAGCGTTTCGTTGAGATATGGAAACGCGACAAACGCACGGTCGTTTACGTCACGCACGACATCGACGAAGCCCTGCTGCTCAGCGACGAAATCATCGTGTTCAGCAAGGCTCCAGTCAAGATTGTTGCACAAACGCAGGTTGACAAAGACAACCTTCAAGTGGTTAAGGATTTGATCTTGAAATCGTTGGTGTAGAGATATTTAACGTCTCAAACAAATCCATACGATTTGATTTTGATCCACCGAGGCTTCTGAAAAAGTTCAAAAAACACAGTGTTTTGAAATAGGTTTTTGTTCCTTACCCTGTTGACAAACGTCAGGCACAAGGGATTATAGCGTGTTTTTTCAGGTCTGTTTTTTCCACCTATTTCCAGTTGTGCGCCTTCAAACAGAAACACTTGACGGGTTTCGGGTCTTTTATCATGATTCTTTTTAAAAGTATCCAATCAAAAAAAATCGATTTTTTCGTTGTGCTATTAGAAAAAATACTATTTTTGCAGCCGATTTCAGTGCCCAATGGTGTAATGGCAGCACTCCTGACTCTGGATCAGTCAGTCTAGGTTCGAATCCTGGTTGGGCAACTTTTAAACCGCCGTAATTCAAACAAAATCAACGAATTACGGCGGTTTTCTTTTTGGACGGCTGAAACGTTTTTGTCCAAAAGGAATAATTATACATGATATGATATAATAAGAAAGTGGTCTGAAATAAACTACAAATTAACCGCTCATTTCGACAGGCTCAATGAGCTAAAAATCAACTTTCTGGCATCCTATTCCAAAGGTGTGACAATGTCGAAGCATTGTGCTTTTTATGTGAATTGTTTTGCTCACCTCCTTAATAATGGTATTAGTATTCAGCGAACTACAGGTGTGGTCAACACATAGAAGGAAGCCAAACTTCAAAGCTATTTGAACAAAAAACGCCAAATGTCAGTTTGTCACTTTTACTGACAAAATAGGTCTCTTTTCGGGTTTGGCACGGAATGTGACCGATGCCGTCTGTCGAATTTTGAAGGAAGAAAGAAGCCGTTTCGACAAGCTCAACGGGCGAAAAACTAAAAGACAAAGCACAACAAACGATTACAATTAAACAAATAAACAACAAACAAATAAACAGAATTATGGCAAACTTATCAATCAAACCTTTGGCAGACCGCGTTGTCATTGAACCGGCTCTCGCAGAACAGAAAACCGCCAGCGGCATCATCATCCCTGACACAGCAAAAGAAAAACCACAGCAAGGCACGGTAGTGGCCGTTGGTCCTGGCACAAAGGACAATGCCGTCACCTTGAAAGTCGGCGATAAGGTTATCTATGGCAAATATGCAGGCACCGAATTCCACCTCGACGGCAAGGATTATATGATCATGCGCGAGGCAGATGTAATCGCCATCATTTAAAATTCAAAAATTTAATATTTAAAAATTGCACAAATCGATTCCCATTAAATCATTGAATTTTAAATCTTTAAATCTTGAATATTAAATCTTAAATCATAATTTAACATGGCAAAAGACATTATCTTCAATATGGATGCTCGCGACGGACTCAAGAGAGGCGTCGACGCATTGGCAAACGCAGTGAAAGTCACCCTCGGACCTAAAGGCCGCAACGTGGTGATTGAAAAATCGTATGGCGCTCCTCACATCACGAAGGACGGCGTCACCGTGGCTAAGGAAATCGAACTTAGCGATGCCGCCGAAAACATGGGCGCACAGCTCGTCAAGGAAGTGGCTTCGAAGACCAACGACCAGGCTGGTGATGGTACCACCACCGCTACCGTTTTGGCTCAGGCTATCGTCAATACGGGTCTGAAAAACGTTACCGCTGGCGCTAATCCTCTGGATTTGAAGCGCGGTATTGACAAGGCTGTTGCCGCTGTCGTGAAGTCGATTCAGGACATGGCAGTCAAAGTTGACGGCTCCAACGAGAAAATCAAGCAAGTTGCCACCATTTCGGCTAACAACGATGCCACCATCGGTGGTCTCATCGCCGAGGCTATGGAAAAGGTGAAGGAAGAAGGCGTCATCACCGTTGAAGATGCAAAAGGCATCAACACCTACGTCGATGTGGTTGAAGGTATGCAGTTCGACCGCGGCTACATTTCGCCTTACTTCGTGACTAACACCGAGAAGATGGAAGCCGTTTACGAAAACCCATTCATCCTCATCTATGACAAGAAGATTTCCGTCATGAAGGATTTGCTTCCTGTCCTCGAACAGACCATCCAGACAGGCCGTGCCCTCGTCATCATTGCTGAAGACATTGATGGCGAAGCCCTTGCCACATTGGTTGTCAACCGTCTGCGCGGTTCGCTGAAAGTCGCTGCCGTCAAGGCTCCAGGCTTCGGTGACAGAAGAAAAGAAATGCTTGAAGACATTGCCATCCTGACAGGCGGCACTGTCATCAGCGAAGAAAAAGGCTACAAACTTGAAGACGCTAACCTCCAGATGCTCGGTCAGGCCGACAAGGTTAGCATCAACAAGGACAACACCACCATCGTGAACGGCCACGGCGACAAGGAAAGCATCGCTGCACGCGCTGCACAAATCAAGGCTCAGATTGCCACCACCACATCCGACTACGACCGCGAAAAGTTGCAGGAACGTCTGGCTAAGATTGCCGGTGGCGTTGCTGTCATCTATGTCGGCGCTCCATCAGAAGTGGAAATGAAGGAAAAGAAAGACCGCGTTGAAGATGCTTTGGCCGCCACACGCGCTGCCATCGAAGAAGGCATCATCCCTGGCGGCGGTGTCGGTTACATCCGCAGCATCGAGGCCATCAAGAATATGAAGGGCGACAACGAAGACGAAACCACCGGTATCTGCATCATCAAGCGCGCTTTGGAAGAACCAATGCGTCAGATTGTTGAAAATGCCGGTTTGGAAGGCTCAGTCATCGTCGACCGCGTGAAGAAAGGCAAGAAGGACTTCGGTTTCAACGCCCGTACGGAAACTTACGAAAACCTGCTCGAAACTGGCGTCATCGACCCAGCCAAGGTTTCACGTGTGGCTCTTGAAAACGCTGCTTCAATTGCCGGCATGTTGCTGACAACGGAATGTGTCATCTCCAACCATAAGGATCCGAATCCTGCTCCGCAAATGCCACCAATGGGCGGCGGAATGGATGGCATGATGTAATCCGGGAAGTGTCCGTAAATTAATAAGGAGGTGCGTTGCGCATCTCCTTATTTTTTTGCAATTGAGGAACTTGAATTCAATTTATCCGAACAAGTCGGAATGTGTTCCTGTGTCAAGTAAAAACAAGACTAAACGGTCTGATTCAATTTTATAAATCAGCAGCCAATCAGGTTGAATATGACACTCTTTATATCCTGAATATTTCCCTTTCAGATTGTGATTGTCATATTTTGGAGGCAACTCTTGTTGATTAGCCAACATGAAAACCACTTCATTAAGTTTGTCGATAGGCCAACCTCGCTTAAAGGCCCTATTATAACGTGAGTTCGACATAATCAATCAAAAGATAGTCAATTGGTTATCGGGACAGGCTTCAACAGAGATGGAAGGTTTCTTAGGGAAGAAGCAGTATGCGGCGATGGCGGCCACGGCGTTGACGATGAAGTTGTTGAACGA
>JAZQPN010000084.1:0-14869 GCA_045628585.1 Bacteroidales bacterium
TGCGGAATCTTTTTCGGCAGATGTTTCTTGATTTCCTTGATAGTGTCTTCGTCAACCAAATCGCATTTCGTGATGGCAAGAATGCGGTCTTTGTCCAACAGTTCAGGATTGTATTTCTTCAACTCGTTGAGCAGAATGTCGTATTCCTTTTTCACATCTTCGGAATTGGCTGGCACCATGAACAGCAAGGTTGAATTGCGCTCAATGTGCTTCAAGAACCTGATGCCCAAGCCTTTGCCTTCGGCAGCGCCTTCAATGATACCAGGAATGTCGGCCATGACGAAACTGCGGTGGTCACGGTAACCGACGATGCCTAAATTCGGTACCAAAGTAGTGAAAGGATAATCGGCGATTTCGGGCTTAGCGGCTGAAACGACCGACAAAAGCGTTGATTTTCCAGCATTTGGGAATCCGACCAGACCGACATCAGCCAGGAGTTTCAGTTCCATGGTAATCCACTCTTCCTGAGAGGGTTCGCCGTGCTGGGCAAATTTCGGTGCCTGCAAAGTGGATGTCTTGAAAAACGCATTGCCCTTGCCGCCGCGACCGCCTTTCAGCAGTACGATGGTCTGTCCGTCTTCGGTGATTTCGCCCATCATCTCGTGAGAATCAGAACGATATGCAACCGTTCCGAGCGGCACATCAATGTAAACATCGTTTCCTGCAGCACCCGTGAGTTGGTTTTTGCCGCCGGGAACGCCGTCGCCGGCCACAAGGTGTTTGGTGTAGCGCAGGTGGAGCAAGGTCCAAAGTTGCGCATTGCCACGGAGAATGATGTCGCCGCCACGGCCACCATCGCCACCGTCAGGGCCGCCTTTCGGAATGTATTTCTCGCGGCGGAAGTGCATCGAGCCAGAACCGCCTTTTCCTGAGCGGCAGAAAATCTTTACGTAATCAACAAAGTTTGAAGTCATAATCTATTTGTTTTTAAGGATTTAAAATTCATCGATAAATTCCTCTCCTTCATCATCGTCGTAAGTGCTGCAATCGAAATTCAAGTCGACGTTCGGAAGGTTTGGTTTTGTGAAATCGCCTTTGCTCACATGGAGATTCGGGTCGTTGTAGACTTTGCGCATGTAATAAGCCCAGATCGGCAGGGCAGTATGTGAGCCTTGTCCCAAATTGGTGCTTCTGAAGTGGACGCTGCGGTCTTCGGCACCTACCCAAACGCCAGTGGTCAAATCGGGCGTGATGCCCATGAAATAACCGTCGCTTTGCTTTTGCGTGGTTCCAGTCTTGCCGGCAATAGGATTGGTGAATCCGAAAGAGGAACGCAGACGGATACCCGTTCCGCTTTGAACGACGCCCTTCATCAGTTCAATCATTTTGTAGGCAGTGAGTTCGCTCATGGCTTCCGATTCTTCAGGCATGAACTGTTCGATTACGTTGCCGTTTTTATCCTCGATGCGAGTGATGAACATAGGCTTAATATAGACGCCCTGATTGGCGAAAGTGCTTAATGCACCGACCATCTCGATGAGCTTTAAGTCGCAGACACCCAAGCAGATGGAAGGTACGGCTTCAATTGGTGATTCGACACCCATGCGTCGTGCCATGCCGATGACGGCTTCCGGGCCGAAACGGTTCATCAGGTAGGCCGAAATCCAGTTGTTGGATTGTGCCAAGGCCCATTTCAAGGTGACTTCTTCGCCGATATGTTTCCCGCCATTGTGTGGTTCCCAGAATCTGCCGTCGCCGAGGTCGATGCTATAGGATATGTTTGGGATTCTTGTGCAAGGTGTGTATTCTCCCTCTTGCATGGCCAGAGTGTAAAGGAAAGGCTTGAAAGTGGAACCCACCTGACGGCGAGCTTGCGTGACGTGGTCGTATTTAAAGAAACGGAAATCAAGTCCGCCGACGTAGGCCTTAACATGCCCTGTATGTGATTCGATAGAAACAAGACTTGCCTGAAGGAACCATTTGTAATAGCGGATGGAATCCATTGGACTCATCACCGTGTCGATGGGGCCGTCCCATGAGAAAACGGTCATTTCGACAGGGCGGTTGAATTCGGCTTTGATTGAATCCATGCACATCCCCGCGTTTTTCAAAGTGCGGTAACGGTCGGTGCGTTTCATCGAGGTTTCCAGGATGTGGTCGACTTCATCGGCTGATATATTATAAAAAGGTGCGTTCTTGTGGCCTTTCCAATGTTTGTAGAACATAGGCTGCAATTCCTTGCCCATAAATTCCTTGACGGCATCTTCGGCATGTTTTTGCATACGCGAATCAATGGTCGTATAAATTCTCAATCCGTCGCGGTAAATGTTGTAAGGCCTTCCGTCGGGATGGGTGTGGTTTTTGGCCCAATCGTTGAGTTCGCCTCTCAGAAATTCACGGAAATATGTGGCTTGTCCGCTATTGTGATCCATCACGTTGAAGTGCGACATGTCGATGGGAATCTGCGAAATGGAGTCATATTCGGCCTGAGTGATGTAGCCGTTGTCGACCATTTTTTTCAGGACGAGGTTGCGGCGGCCAATGGAGTTTTCAGGATTGCGGACTGGGCTGAATCGAGTAGGCGCATTGACAACGCCTGCCATCAGTGCGGCTTCCTCAATGTTCAGGTCTTTTGGCGACTTGTCGAAAAAAGTCTTTGCCGCCGAGCGTATGCCGTAGGCATTGTGGCCAAAGGCGACCGTGTTGAGGTACATGGCAATGATTTCTTCCTTCGAATAGTTGTGTTCCAGCTTGGTAGCCGTAATCCATTCCTGGAACTTGCGCAGGACAAGTTTCGGCGTGCTGAGGTTTTCGCCACGTGGGAAAAGGTTTTTGGCCAATTGCTGCGTGATGGTACTGCCGCCGCCTTTCTTGTTACCGGTCAGAACACCAAAGGCAACGCGGAACAAGGCTTTTTCATCGATGCCGGAATGTTCTGTAAAGCGTTCATCCTCAATGCTTACCAAAGCCTGAGGAATATAGGGCGACAGTTCAGCGTAACGCACGTTCGAACGGTTTTCGATATAGTAGGTGCCCAAAACCTTGCCATCGGCTGAGATGATTTCGGTGGCGAGATTGGTTTGAGGGTTTTCCAATTCCTCGAAACTCGGCATGGCGCCGAAAACGCCGGCAGCGACACAAATGAAAAAAAGAACGATAAACGCTAAAAACGCGCCAAAGATAATCCAGAGATTTCTGATGGCTTTTGAGCCGTTTCCGTTTGCCTTGTTTTGTTTATTATCCATAAGTAACTGTTCAAAATTAAACTTCAATTTGGATTTCGGGTCTGCGAGTCTGCGGGATTTCGAGGCATCTCGAATTCTCGCGTTTCCGCCGTCTCTCGTTCAATATGTGAACTAAATTTGTTCATCTGCCCAATTCATTGTTTTTCAATGTATAAGCCAACGTCTGAAATGCCTTTCAGCACGGGTTCGCGCATGGCTTGCTCGATTTCGAAATGATAGGAACCAATCAGTGGGAATTTCATGTTGGGCATCAGTATCATACGCAAATCCCTCATGCTGCCGCTGCTTTTGCCAATCCATTTGCCTTCGGGCGTAGCCAAAGTGATTTCGATGGTGTCGCGGGTGTGGTTGCCGTTGGGCATGTTCGTGTTCATAAAGACGTATAGGTTGCTGTAACGGTAGGTCTCCAAATGCCGCACGTCGATTCCAAAAGCATACGCGCTGAGCGTGTCGGAAACAGTGAGGTCGAAAACGGCCTTGTTGTCCTGTGCCCATTCCGCTTCGGGGAAGACGACTCTTTCGTTGTAAACGTTCTTGCCACAGGATGACAGGCCAATAATAAGGACGATTCCAATATATAATAAGGTTTTCTTCATGGCAATTGCATTTATCAGTCGCTCATCTTCTTCAGGTCGTCGTCGCTGATGAAGCCTTCGTTGTTGTTGGTGTGCTGTTCGGTCGTAAGTGCGTAGTCTTCAAGTTTTTCAGGTTTCTGGCCTTTCTTGTTGAGGCTGATGATTTCCTTGACTTTTTCAACCGGAATGGCCATGATGTTGCTGCGGTCGTTGGTGTAGGAATACCAGGCAATGCCTTTCAGCACATCGTTTTTCTGGTGGATGGCATCGCCGCTTCCGAATTTCAGTATGATGTTTGAATCAGGGAAGGCTTTCATGGCTTCGACGTATGCTTCGTATTCGAAATTGAGGCAGCATTTCAGTTTGCCGCACATTCCGGCCAGTTTCTGAGGGTTGGGCGAAAGCTGCTGGACGCGGGCTGCACTTGTCGTAACCGATTGGAAATCACAAATCCATGAGGCGCAGCATAGCTCGCGGCCGCAGGAGCCCAGACCGCCCAACTTGGCTGATTCCTGACGCACGCCAATCTGTCGCATCTCCACCCTGACGTGAAACTCTTCAGCCAGTTTCTTGATGAGTTCGCGGAAATCGACACGGCCATCGGCGGTATAGTAGAATATGGCTTTTGTCTTATCGCCTTGATATTCAACATCATTGAGTTTCATGTCGAGACCGAGGTTTTCGGCAATGACGCGTGTGCGCGACAAGGTGCCTTTTTCCAGTTTGATGGCCGAAAGCCATTTCTCGACATCGGCGGGACGTGCACGGCGATAGATTTTCTTCATCTCGGCTAAAGGCGTGCGGAAACGCTTGCGTTTCATCTGATGCTCTACGATTTCGCCCAAAAGGGTGACAATGCCGATGTCGTGTCCGATGGCAGCTTCAACGGCAACCATTTCGCCCACTTCCAGTTCCAAGTCTTCGGGATAAACGAAATAGTCTTTTCGGTCGTTCTTGAAACGCACTTCCGCCAGGCGTTTCTTGACTTCGGTGGTGTCGGCGCCTTCGTAATCTTTCAGCCAATCGAACTGGTTGAGTTTGCAGGCGCTTCCATCAAGCACTTTTTGCCCTGGCGTATATTCCTGACAGAACTTGCATCCGCGTTCAAAAGTCAAATCGCTGTCAACTTGAATATCTTTTTTGCTTTGATTATCTTGATTTTCAATCATTTGAATTTTCTAATTTTGAGTTACAACTATAAATTTGCAAAAGTACGAAAAAAACCAATATGCCGCCATTTGATTTCAAATTTCGGAAGATGGAATGTTACGTGAGACTTCTAAATAAAAAACGTTTAACCGACAAAACTTTTTCGTACCTTTGCCGTTTCAATTCAAAGGATTTGTTTTGAGACGCATCTTATTGAAAATAAAGTTTTTACTAATTATCATCACGGGGCTTTTGGCGCTCGTTGGCGAAGCGTGTGCCCGAAATGCCGAGTCTTCGGTGGTTTCGCTACGGCTTTCTAAACTTGCCACGAATGAATTGCCATTGCCATACGATGATGTTTTGGTTCCGAAAATAAAATCCTTCCAATCGAAACCGCTTTCTGCCGATTTCCTGAAATATGAGCAATTTTTCGAGACGGAACTGAGCCAGCGGAATATGCCGCAAGGCATTAAGTATCTGCCTGTTGCGCTGAGTTCCATGCAAAGGAAATACACGAATGGCGACCGTTGCGGCATTTGGGCGATGCCTACTTTGGTGGCTTTGCGTTATGGTTTGGAAGTTGATGATAATCAGGATGAAAGGTTTTCTGTCGAGGCTTCCACAAAAGCGGTTTTGGATTATCTGTGCGATTTGCACGAACAATATCAGAACTGGTGGTTTTGCATTTTGGCTTATACCAACAGTCCGACGGCACTTCATCATGCTTTGATGAAAAGTGATAAGTATCTCGATTTGTGGGATTTGTATCATCAGAACTTGTTGCCCGATTCGAACATCATTTCCGATTTCATTGCTTGTTTTTACGTTTACAGTTCGGAAGACCGTGTAATTGCAGAACCCGTTGTTGAAGAACCCGAAACCAAACCCAACACATTGGCAATTGACGAAACCAAACCTGCTGAAACAAAACAGCCTGTTGAAAAGAAAAAATCTGATAAACAAGAAGTTAAAACTCAAAAATATATCATAAAAAAAGGCGACACTTTGACAAAAATCGCTCACAAGTACCATGTGAGCATCAATGACCTCAAGAAATGGAACCATTTGAAGAGTGACAAAATCCGTGAAGGTCAGAAACTTATAATCAAGAAGAGACAATGAAATCATATCGTACCTTATTGTTTATTTTGGCAATCTTTGCCTTGTTTGGAATTGCCTGGTGGCTTTTCCCCGCCGAAGGTATAAAAATCGGCAACTTGAATTTGCGCTTTCCATCATACGCCCAGGCTCAGGCCGGCGAAGAGGAAGAGGTTGACGTTGATGCCGTTCTCGAAAGCGTCAATGAAAGTTTTGAGATGAAACAGTCGGAATCGTTGAAAGACAGCCTCTGCTTTTTCCGCGATTACCTGACCGGAAATCCAAACCGAATTTATCTTCCAGGCGATGATTATGAGTACTTTGACTCGGTTTTCGCCTTGTTTGAAAGTGCCCGCGAAGACGGCAAAATCTACCGCATCATGCACTACGGCGATTCGCAAATCGAGATGGACCGCATTTCTTCAGTCTTCCGTCAGAAATTGCAGGAACTGTTTGGCGGTTCAGGCCCGAACATGATTCCTGCCATTCAGCCCGTCCCGACCATTTCCGTTTCGCAACGCGCATCGGGCGTGGCTCGCTATGCCATCATCGGCGATTCCACTTCGCACAAGGCCTCGCACAACCGCTATGGTGTGATGACGCAATTCGGACAAATCAACGGCGAAGGCAGCATTTCGTTCTCGCAATCGAATCATTCTCATGCTCTTGACAATGTGAAACAAATGTCGAAAGTGTCGGTTTTGCTCGGGCATAACAGCCAAGGCTTTACGGCGTCGCTGAAATGCGACACGATTTCTACCGAGCCAAAGGTGCTCGATGCCAACGACAGCGTTTCGCTCATCACTTGGGATTTGCCCGCCAATGTCAAGAAAGGCACCATTACGATGCGAGGCAATGCCGAAATCTACGGCGTTTTGCTCGATGGCAAACCAGGCTTAGCTCTCGACAACGTGCCTCTGAGAGGCTGTTCGGGAACCATTTTCACCCGCGTCAACCAAAAATTATTGAAACAATCATACGAACTGCTTGATACCAAGATGATTATCCTGCAATTTGGCGGTAACCGTATGCCTGGCATCACGACCAGCAAATCCATCGCATCTTATATGCAGGAACTTGAGAAACAGATTGATTATGTGAAATCAGCCGCACCAAACGCTACGTTATTGTTCATCGGTCCTGCCGATATGGGGAAAAAATACAATGGCGTAATGTGTACTTGGAAAGGTTTGCCCGAACTGAACGACTCGCTGCGTGCCATGGCTTTGCGCAATGGCGTGGCTTATTGGGACATGTTCCACGTGATGGGTGGCGAAGGCTCTATGGCACAATGGGTGAAACATAGTCCGGCCTTGGCAGGACCTGATTATGTGCATTTTACATTTACGGGCGCACAGGAAATCGGTGCCGACTTGGCGAAATCGTTCACCACATATTACGACTTCTACAAATTGCGTCAAAGAGTGCCGCACAAAACCGTTGCCGAATACATAAAACGCGAAGCTGACAATCTGCCGCCGACTTTGCGCTATCCGATTCCGACTTACCAACCTTTCAAAAAAGTGAAACAATGAGAAGACTTTCATTAGTCATATTATTGTTTTTCAGTGTTTTGACGGTATCGGCACAGTCAAGGCCGTTGATGCGAGCTTTGCCGGAATATGGTTTTGCAAACTTTGAGCGTAACCACATCCAATATCCGGGCGACAGCCTGGCCATGGAACGCTTTTTCCAGAAAATGGATTCCGTTGTTTTTATGGGCAAAGGCAACCTGAACATCATGCACATTGGCGGCTCTCACGTTCAGGCCGGCGTTTTTACGCAGCAGTTCCGCGACAATCTTTTGGAAATTGCTCCCGATTTGATTGGCGGACAATATTTTGTGTTTCCTTTTTCGGCTGGCGGAACCAACAATCCGTCTCATTACATTGTGCGCTATTCGGGTGATTGGTCGTATTCGCGAAACGCAGTCCGCAAGGAAACCGACAAACGCATGGGCTTGGCAGGCGCGGCCATTACCACAAGCGATGAGAACGCTTCGGTAAGCATCATTTCGCGTGCAAGAAGGGCCTCGTCACGCACGCCGCAGTTTGTATTCAACAAGGTGACAATTCTCGGTTTTTCCGACACCGACGACACGGCTCCCATTGTGAGCATCGATGGCACCACAATCCAGGGAAAATACGATGAAGATTTGTCGGCATTTGCCTTCACTTTGCCGCGTCTCACCGATTCCGTCTGCATCTGTTTCGATTCCGTTCCGGGCGAGTTCACCATTACGGGCATTTTGCTTGAAAACGGCATGCCGGGCATCAATGTGCATGGCGTGGGCGTGAACGGCGCAAGCGTGCCTTCCTATTTGCGTTGCGATGACTTCGAGCGCGACCTTGAACTGATCAAGCCCGACCTGATTATATTCGGCATTGGCATCAACGACGCTTCGGAAAAGGATTTCGACAAGGATACTTTCAAAAGCAATTATGCCCAGCTGATTGAAATCATACAGCGTGTCAATCCCGATTGTGCCTTGCTTTTCATGAGCAACAACGACAGTTTCAAGAAAGTGAAAAAGAAAAAGTATCAAGTGAATACCAACGGCTTACTTGTTGAAATTGCCGTCAACGAAATGGGCAGGAAATACAATGCTGCCGTTTGGGACCAATTTGACATTATGGGCGGATTGAAATCGATGCAAAAATGGCAAAACGAAAATCTGGCCCAAAAAGACAAGGTGCATTTCACGAATGCCGGTTATGAATTAATGGGCGATTTGCTATATAACGCACTGATTGAAAGATATATGGAGCACCTCCGCTTAACTGCAAAGAAAAAATGACATGTTGACATTTCCCGACATAGCGCTCAATTTCATTCAAAACCTCTTTTCGTTTGATAAGGAGCATCCGCTTTTGTTCACCCAATTCTATTTTTGGGCATTCTTTGCCATCGTGTTTGCGATATTTTGCCTCTTCAAGAACAAGACTCTGCTGCGCAACAGTTTCCTGTTTTTCGTCAGCTTGTTCTTCTATTACAAGACCAGCGGCCTGTTCACACTGATCTTGATTTTCACGGTCATCTATAATTTCTTTGCCGGAAAATGGCTTTATTCGCGCAAGAAAGACTGGAGCCGAAATGCTGTTTTAGTACTCAGCGTCATCGTCAACTTGCTGACTTTGTGTTATTTCAAGTATGCTTATTTTTTCACCGATGTGGTGAACAACATATTCGGAACCCGTTTCGCAGTCTTCGATGTTTTCTCATGGATTGGCAACGAAATCACGAACAGCAATCGTTTCAATGTCGATGCCATTTTGCTGCCTGTGGGCATTTCGTTCTTCACTTTCCAGGCCATCAGCTATGTGATGGACGTCTACCGCAAACGCATCGAACCTGTGAAGAACATCCTCGATTTCGGCTTCTACATCAGTTTTTTCCCGCAGTTGGTGGCCGGTCCAATCGTAAGGGCCAACGAGTTCATTCCGCAACTGCACAAGAAGTATTTCCTGAGCCGCACCCAGTTTGGCATCGCCGTCTTTTGGATTATGAACGGCTTGGTGAAGAAAATCGTGCTGAGCGACTACATCGCCATCAATTTCATCGACCGTGTGTTTGAAAATCCGTTGTTATATTCTGGTTTTGAAAATCTTACGGCATTGTTTGGTTATTCCCTCCAAGTCTATGCCGACTTCTCAGGCTATACCGATATCGCTATCGGCGTTGCCATGCTGATGGGTTTCTATCTGCCGAAAAACTTCAATTCGCCTTACAAAGCCAAAAATCCGGGCGAATTTTGGAAACGCTGGCACATTTCGCTTTCGAAATGGTTGCAGGATTATCTCTACATTCCGCTGGGCGGCAACCGCAATGCTTCATTCGGCACTTACGTCTGCATTTTCTCCATTGCTGCGATTGGGACAATCCTTTCGGGAAGCTTTTGGGTGGCAGCCATCGTCGCTCTTCTTGCGGGAATCATCGGCATTGTGGCGATTGAAAAACCCGAAAAAAGACGCAAAATCACGACAAACCTCAACTCGATGGATACCATGCTGTTAGGCGGACTATGGCACGGCGCAAGCTGGAATTTCATGATTTGGGGCGGCTTGAACGGCATCGGCATGATTGTCTACAAGTTCTGGAAAGACTGGACGGTTTATACACGCACTTTGGTCGTCTTCATGCTGACAATCGTTTTGGGTGCGCTTTGCTATTATGTTCCACGACCGGTGTTTAACATGTTCTTCGTCTGGATTACCATTATCTTTATTGGCAACTTTATCCGAATGATTTACAATCTGTTGCATGGCAAAAAAACGATGCAATGGTTGCAAGATGCCTGGGCGGTTTTCCAGACTTTCACTTTCATCACCTTTACGCGACTGTTTTTCCGTTCGGGTTCGAACCTCGACCCAGCCGAAGCCAACGAAACAGCCTGGAATACAGCCAAAAACATGGTCAATCAGATTGGTAGCCACTGGAATTTGAAAGTCATTCCCGAAATTGCCTACAATTACCGTTACGTGTTCGCTCTCATTATCTTAGGCATGATTATCCACTGGCTGCCCGAAAACTTCAAGCGCCGCTACCGCATTTGGTTTGCCAAGATGCCGCTACCGCTGATGGTTTTCGTGGTTGCTCTGATTGTGTTCGTTATCTATCAGTTCATTACCGCTGATTTGCAATCGTTTATTTATTTCCAGTTCTAGATTTCATCATGTCATTCCCAAAAATATCCTAATTTTGCGCAATCAAATTGATGTATCAAAATGTTCGACCTCAAGTCATGGTTTTCGATCTTAGCAGATACGCTCATTATCAGCGGTCCATGCAGTGTGGAGTCGGAAAAGCAACTCCTGACTACGGCTCGTGGCTTGGCTGAGATTTCCGAAGTGAAAGTGCTTCGCGGCGGCATTTGGAAACCTCGCACGCGTCCTGAAGCGTTTGAGGGCAGGGGAGAGGAAGGTCTGAAATGGCTGCTGAAGGCAAAGAAGGAAACCGGCCTCTTGACCGCTACCGAAGTTGCCACGCCCGAACATGTTGAACTTGCTTTGAAATACGATGTCGATGCACTTTGGATTGGAGCCCGCACTGTGGTCAATCCGTTTTCGGTGCAGCAGTTGGCTGATGCCTTGAAAGGCAGCGATGTGCCTGTTTTCATCAAAAATCCCGTTTCGCCTGACTTGAAACTTTGGCTTGGCGCTTTCGAGCGTTTCCAGAAGGCGGGTTTGCAGCATTTGGCTGCCATTCATCGTGGCTTTCAGCATTATAAGGAGACACCTTACCGCAATTTCCCGATGTGGGAGATTCCGATTGAACTGACGCAAACCTTGAATGTGCCTGTCATCACCGATATCAGTCATATTTGCGGTTGCCGCGAATTGTTACAGCATACGGCGCAAAAGGCAGTCGACTTGGCTTCGGATGGCTTGATGATCGAATGTCATTGCAGTCCCGATGAGGCTTTGACCGATGCCCGGCAACAAATCACGCCTGCCGAGTTGCGCACCTTATTAATTAATATTGTGCAGCGTGCAAAAAAATCAGGCAATGTGGAGCGCGACCTTGCCGATTTGCGCAGCGAAATCGATGACATCGACAGCGAATTGCTGCAATTGCTTTCGCGCCGCATGGATGTCAGTGCGCAAATTGGCGCCTACAAGAAAAAGAACAATGTCACGGTTGTGCAGATGGACCGTTGGAAAAAAATCCTTGCCGACCACATTGCCACAGGAAAGGACATAGGTTTAAGCGAAGAGCTTGTCGTTTCTGTTTTCGAAGCCATTCATCAGGCCTCCATTGAACGTCAAAGCGACATCCTCGACAAATGAACTGGTGATGAAATTGACATTCTGAAGTGTGGATTTTTTGACTGTTTCAAATAAAATTTGGCAATAATATACTTTTAGACCCCAAATGAAAGATGTTGCTTGGAAAAAGCCGAAAAGCTGGTATGAATCGAGCGGTTGCGAGATTCAAAGGTGGATAGAGAAAGGTTTTGTGGGTTTTGTATGTTTTGGTCATAAAAAGGTCAAATTGTATATTATTGCCTAAAATTTCCTATTTTTGCACTTCAAATTTGAAAAACTTATCATCCGATGATTAATTTTATAGAAGAACTTACATGGCGCGGCATGATTCACACTGTCATGCCCGGAACGGAAGAACAACTCCTCAAGGAAATGACGACGGCTTACGTGGGCATCGACCCGACCGCCGACTCACTGCATATCGGCCACCTCTGCGGCATCATGATGCTGCGGCATTTCCAGAAGGCCGGCCACAAACCGCTGGCACTGATTGGCGGCGCTACCGGCATGATTGGCGACCCTTCGGGCAAGTCGGCTGAGCGCAACCTGCTCGACGAAGCCACCTTGCGTCACAATCAGGAGTGCATTAAGAAACAGCTCTCCAAGTTTTTGGATTTCGAAAGCGATGCACCTAACCGTGCCGAATTGGTCAACAACTACGACTGGATGAAGGACTTCACATTCCTGGCTTTCATCCGCGACATCGGCAAGCACATCACCGTTAACTACATGATGGCCAAGGACAGCGTGAAGAAACGTTTCAACGGCGAAGGCGACGGCATGTCGTTCACCGAATTCAGCTACCAGCTGGTGCAGGGCTACGACTTCATGTACCTCTACGAACACAAGAACTGCAAGCTGCAGATGGGCGGTTCCGACCAGTGGGGCAACATCACCACGGGCACCGAACTCATCCGCCGCAAACTCGGCGCCGACCAGGAGGCATTCGCCTTGACCTGCCCGCTCATCACCAAGGCCGATGGCGGCAAGTTCGGCAAGACCGAAAAAGGCAACATCTGGCTCGACCCTGCCAAGACCTCACCTTACACCTTCTATCAGTTCTGGCTCAACTGCTCCGACGAGGACGCCGCCAAATACATTAAGATTTTCACCATGCTGAGCAAGGAGGAAATCGAAGCTTTGCTGGCTCGTCACGCCGAAGACCCAGGCCGCCGCGAACTGCAAAAGACCTTGGCCCGCGAACTGACCATCACCGTACACTCCGAAGAAGACTACAAGATGGCCGAAGAAGCTTCACAGATTCTGTTTGGCAAGGGCACAGCCGAAATGCTGCACAAATACGATGAAGCCATGCTGCTCAATATCTTCGAAGGCGTGCCACGCGCATCAGTCTCGCGCGAGACCCTGAACGCTGGCATCGGCATCGTCGATTTCCTGGCTGGCACCGAAATCTTCCCGTCGAAGGGCGAAGCCCGCAAGATGGTGCAAGGCAACGGCGTAAGCATTAATAAGGATAAGGCCGACCTGAACAAGACCATCAACGCCGACGATTTGCTCCGCGACAAATACATTCTCGTCCAGAAAGGCAAGAAGAATTACTACCTTGTTGTGGCTGAATGACGGATTGAAATCTGTTTGGGCCGTCTGTAGAGACGTGACGTGTCGCGTCTCTGCCGCCCAAACCAAATCATACGCATAACCAAATGGAAGGGCGACCCCGGGTCGCCTTTCTTCGATTTTTTCAAACACGAATTGCCACCAATTATCCACGAATTCCTCATTGATTTTCCTTGCTTCCGCCTTTTTCATTAACGCAAATTTTTACAGGCGATTCTATAATTATAACCGGATGATTATTTAGGTGATAATATACTTTTAGACCCCAAGTTGTTTTTTGGAAACAAATCGCTAACAAATGCTTTGCATTACCTTCGGTGAATCTTCGATTTCAGCGTAGCTAAATTTATCATTAATCTCTTTTTTCTTTCCTGTCCGATTCCCCCTAATCGGGGGTCATCGGGTTCCGCATCTCCGATGCTCTGCCGGGTATGAATCGAGCGGTTGCGAGATTCAAAAGTGTATTGAGAAAGGTTTTTGCGGGTTTTGTATGTTTTGGTTTTAAAAAGGTCAAATTGTATATTATTGCCGAAATTTATGTAGTTTTGCAAATTATTATAATAGGTGCTATGGAATACAATGAAAATGAATCGATGGTAGGTGAGCCGGCTGCTCCATATTATACTGTCAGCGACATTTCGGCATTGCGCTCACAGATTATCAGTTATGTTGAGACGCAGGATGATATGAAGGTGCTGAATAATGTCTTAGTGTTTCTGAAAGGAGAAACGAAACGGCAGTTTAATGAGAAAGTTTCGCGGGCCAGAAAATTTGCCTTGGAACATTATGATGCTGAGCGCATTGCCTATTTGGAAGAACGCAATTATTTCGTCGGGCAACCAATGCCAATCCATGTCTGCAATTCGGAAGAGGCGTTGGATGAAGCGATTGGTGAAGCAAGGAAAGAGTTTGAGCAGAAGGGCGGTCTGCCTCATGAGCAAATGATGTGTGAAATTGATAAAATGCTTGATTCATGGAATCTTTAAGCATAATATGGGAACCAGCTGCAAAAATGGCTGTTATGGACACGTTGGAATGGTACAAGAACAATGGATATGGTGAACAATTTGCTAGAACATTTATCACTAATATTAATGACGCATTGAGTTCAATTGCCACTTCACCTGGTATTGGAAAATTTTTAAAATCATCAATGCTGTTGAATACAGAATCATGCCAACACATCCAAAGTCGTCTCTCTTATATTATGTGAAAGGCAAAGAATTGCATGTGGTTGATATTATCTATTCAAAAATGAACAATAATAACTAATTGATATGAAGAAACTTATCCTCCCTTTGATGCTCCTCATTTTGGCAGCATGTCAGACAAAACAAGAAGTCAAAGTTTATAGCGATGCCGCTTCCTACGTCGATCCATTTATCGGCACAGGTGGCCATGGCCACACTTTTCCTGGTGCTACGGTGCCTTTCGGCATGATGCAGTTAAGTCCCGATACGCGCATGAACGACTGGGACGGCTGTTCGGGCTATCACACCTCCGACAAGACCATTTTGGG
>JAZQPN010000085.1:0-7005 GCA_045628585.1 Bacteroidales bacterium
AGCTATTCGTTCGATGCAAAAATGACGGATTACGCATCGCGTTTCAAACTGGTGTTTGCCGAAAAACAGCAGTCGGAAGAAACCGATGATTCGGATTTCATGTATTTTGCTGACGGACAGATGTTTGTTTTCGGCATGGAAGAAAACAGTATCATTCAAATCGTTGATGCTACGGGCCGCATCGTTTTGAATGAAAATGTGAATGGTTTTGTCAACAAATCACTATCGCTCAAGTCGGGCGTTTATGTCGCCCGCATGATTTGCGGCGGTGCGGTGAAAACGCAGAAATTCGTGGCTGAATAAGACATTTGCGGTGGGCTTTGGCGGATAAAATAAATTTGTCTCCAAAGTTTCCAAATTCAATAAAAAGTGCGAACTTTGCGGTCCAAGAAACGTTAGTGTTTCAGCGGACTCAAAGTTCGCTTTTGTTTGAAATATTAAAACATTAGATATGAGTAAGAAAGAAGTAAAATTCAGTCTGGTTTACCGCGACATGTGGCAGTCATCGGGAAAGTATGTGCCACGAAAGGATCAATTGGAAAAGGTAGCCCCGTTGATTATCAATATGGGTTGCTTCGACCGTGTCGAGACCAATGGCGGTGCTGCAGAGCAGGTCAATCTGCTTTATGGCGAAAATCCTAATCCGTCGGTGCGCGCTTTTACAGCAGCATTGCACAAGGGCGGCATCGAGTGCCACATGCTTGACCGTGCCTTGAATGCCTTGCGCATGAATCCGGTTCCGGCCGATGTGCGCAAACTTATGTATAAGGTAAAGAAAGCCCAAGGCGTCGACATCACCCGTATTTTCTGCGGCTTGAACGATGTGCGCAACATTATCCCATCTATCAAATGGGCTAACGAAGCCGGCATGATTTCGCAGGCTGCCATGAGTATCACTTACTCGCAGGTGCATACGGCTGAGTATTATATCGATATGGCCGAAAAACTGATTGCTGCCGGTGCTAAGGAAATCGCTCTGAAAGATATGGCTGGCGTTGGCCGTCCTGTCTCTTTGGGCAAGATTGTCGGTGCCATCAAGACAAAGCATCCTGAAGTGAAGGTGCAGTATCACGGTCACACGGGTCCGGGCCTTTCGATGGCTTCTGTCCTTGAAGTGTGCAAGGCGGGCTGCGATTATATCGACGTGGCTATGGAACCGCTGTCGTGGGGCACGGTCCATCCAGATGTCATCTCCGTTCAGGCCATGCTGAAAGATGCTGGTTTCCTCGTCAAGGACATCAACATGAAGGCATACATGGAAACCCGTTCCATGACTCAGAGTTTCATCGATGATTTCCTCGGTTACTGGATTGACCCGCGCAACCGTTACCTCAACTCGCTGCTCGTAGGTTGCGGTCTGCCAGGCGGCATGATGGGCTCGTTAATGGCCGACCTGAAAGGCGTTCACGCTGCCATCAACATGAACAACAAGAAAAACGGCAAGCCAGAATTGAGCGAAGACGAACTTCTCGTGGAACTCTTCAACGAAGTGCAGAACATCTGGCCTAAACTTGGCAATCCGCCTTTGGTGACCCCGTTCAGCCAATACACAAAGAATATTGCCTTGATGAACCTCTATGCCTTGAGCATGGGTCAGCCTCGCTACGAGACTTCCATTGACCCGGCCGCTTGGAACATGATTCTCGGCAAGGCCGGTAATTTGCCTGGCAAACTTGACAAGGAGATCGTCGATTTGGCCAAGAAGAAAGGTTTTGAGTTCTTCACGGGCAATCCGCAAGACAACTATCCTGACGAACTCCCGCGTTTCATCAAGGAAATGAAGGAAAACGGCTGGGACCGTGGTCAGGACGACGAAGAACTGTTCGAATTTGCCATGCACGAAAAGCAATACCGCGAATACAAGTCGGGCGAAGCCAAGCGCCGTTTCAATCAGGAACTGGAAGCCAAGATGAAGGAAAAGATGGAAAAGGCTGGCGGCGATGTGAAGATTCCAGATTTGCGCGCTTTGCGTCATCCGAATGCTGAGCCAGTCATTGCTCCTGTCAGCGGCACTATGCTTTGGGACGTCGACTTTGAATACAAGGCTTGTGCACCAGCTCCGGGCAAGGTCTACAAGGAAGGCGACTTCCTTTGCGCCATCGACAGCGAACATGGTCTGGAACCAGTTTATGCTTTGTGGCCTGGCAAGATAGTGGAAGCCACCGCCGAGCAAGGCAAACGCGTGCAGAAAGGCGATACCATTGCTTTCATTGAGAAATGATGCATGAACTTGGCACGGATATTGTAATGCTTCTTTGGTTTCAAAAATTGGAAAACTCAAATAAACACAATTATTAATTTAAACAAAACACAAAATGAAAAAATTATTTTTAACTCTCGCCATTGCCTTCGCAGGCATTTTTTCAGCAAACGCACAAGTTTGGATCGGTGGATCAGCTAGCGCCGTTGCTAACGAACATCACAAGGGGTTCGCTGTTGCTCCAGAAATCGGTTACAGCTTCCCTAACACCAAGTGGACGGTAGCAGTTGCTGCTAATTACGCTTACGACAATTACGATGCCTTCCTTGGCGAAGTTGATGTCAACGATTTCATCCTCTCACCATACGTCCGTTACAGCGTATGCAACATTGAAAAATTCGCTATGTTCTTGGATTTGACTGGCGATTTCGGTCTGAGTGGCCACGATGGTTACAGAGTTGGCTTGCAGCCTGGTATCGCTTGGATGCCTACTAAGCATTGGACTGCTGCTTTCCGTTTCGCTTTCATCGGCTACAACAAGTGCGGCTTCTATGGTGAAGAAGGCTTCAACATGAACTTCGCTACCAGCGCTCCTATGTTTGGTTTGTATTACAACTTCTAAGTCATAATACGATAACAAATCACAAAGCCTGTCTTCGGACGGGCTTTTTTTTATTCCTTTTTGCGAACAAGTTGCGGCATGGTTTGTTATCTCATCAAAAGAGGATGCCGAAAATCTTACAGAGTAGGCAAAATGACTAACAACCAAAATAATATGAAAAGATTACTTTTAGTGATGGCCTTTGCATTCGCGGGAGCGTTTGCGGCCAATGCCCAGTGTTGGATGGGCGGAAACATGAGCTTCTGGTACAATGATGGCAGCACGAAATTCAGCATTGCGCCTGAAATCGGGTACAGTTTTCATGACAATCCTGTGAGTCTGGCGACAGGCTTCGGATATCATTACCACAATTATGAAAACGATTTGGGCAATGTCGTGACGACACACACTTTCGTGCTAAACCCATACGTGCGTTGTGATTTGGCCTATGTCGATCAGTTCGCCTTTTTCCTTGACGGCGGTGCCGACATGGCATTCCTTAACGATGGCATGGCATGGCGTGCAGGTTTGAAACCTGGCATTTCCTTCTCTCCAACAGGCCGCTGGACAGCCGTTGCCCACATGGGCTTTCTCGGCTTCGACGATGGAAAATATTTCGGCGAAAAAGGCTTCGGCATGGATTTCAGCGCCGCTGTGATGAACTTGGGATTATACTATAACTTCTAAAGATTTGTGTTTTGTTGAGAAAAGCCTGCCTTCGTTGAGGGCGGGCTTTTTTGTGTAAAAGTTCGGTAGGAAAAATGTAAGTTTGGCACAAAAGTTCGGTAGGAAAAATGTAAGTTTTGTGTAAAAGTTCGGTAGGAAAAATGTAAGTTTAGTATAAAAGTTCGGTGGAAAAAGTGTATATTTGCAGCGAAAATTCGGTTAAAAAAGTGTAAAAATGGAAAGAATACCTTATTTGCAATTGCTTAAATGGAAAGAAAGTAAAGGACGTAAACCATTGATTTTGAATGGTGCAAGGCAGATTGGGAAGACTTGGCTGCTCAAGGAATTTGGTCAAAACGAGTTTGAACATCTTGCTTACATCAGCTGTGATAGCGCACCTTTGGCCGAAACGCTTTTTACCGACTATGATGTCGAGCGCATTATCCGAACGGTTGAAACCATTGCGCAGGTTCCTGTCGTGGCGGGCAAGACCTTGATTGTCTTCGATGAAATTCAAGAACTGCCAAGAGGTCTTGGCGCCTTGAAGTATTTTTGCGAAAATGCGCCTGAGTATCATGTCGCTGTGGCGGGTTCTTTGCTCGGCATAGCCTTGCACCAAGGCACATCGTTCCCAGTTGGAAAAGTCGATATGCTTGACATTTTTCCGATGACTTTCATGGAGTTTCTTTGGGCGGTGGGCGAGGAAGCCCTGGCAAATGTCTTGGAAGCCAAGGATTGGCCTGTTGTTGAGACTTTGCACCCGAAATATGTTGATCTGCTTCGTCAATACTATTATGTGGGTGGTATGCCGGAAGCGGTTTTGGCCTATAGTACGGGAAAGACTTTAAAATCGGTTCGTAATATCCAGCAACGGATTTTGAAGGCTTATCAGGCTGATATTTCGAAACATGCACCGAAACGCGATGTGCAGCGTGTCAACATGGTGCTCAATTCCATTCCTTCGCAATTGGCCAAGGAAAACAAGAAATTCATTTATGGTGCAATAAAGAAAGGTGCGCGTGCAGCCGAATTCGAACTTGCCATACAGTGGCTTGTCGATACAAGAATCGTTCACAAGGTACATCGTGTAACGAAGCCTGGCAATCCCTTGAAATTCCATGAAGACCCGAATGCTTTCAAGCTGTTTTTGCTCGACTGCGGTCTATTTGGAGCCATGAGTGGTGCCGACGCAGCTCACGTCCTACTTGGCGATAATTGCTTCACTGAATACAAAGGTGCTTTTACCGAACAGTTTGTCATGCAGCATCTTGCAACGGTTGATGGCTTGCCTGTTTTCTATTACAGCAGTGATACGCAACTGGAAATCGACTTCCTGATTCAGTACGATGGTGTGGTGGCGCCTGTGGAAGTAAAGGCTGAAGAAAACCTTCGTTCCAAGTCGCTGAAAGTCTTTTCCGAGCGATTCGATTTAAAGAAGAAATTCCGCATTTCGATGCGTCATTTTGAGGAACGCGACGGCTTGACCGATATTCCACTTTATGCCGTGCCTGTCTATTTCAAGTCGGAAGAAGACGAAATCGAGTGATTTTTTGCTTTTCGCTTGGTTAGTTTTTGCTTTTCCGTATTTTTGTGCCATCAAAATCGTTTAATGAACAGTTTTAAAATTAGAATACTCATGAAAGCATTAAAATCAGCATTAGCCATTGCAGCCATGGCCTTATTGTGTGGCTGTGCGCAAAAAGTAGAACACAAGTCAATTGCTCCGTTGCCTGCTGGCATTGAAGTCGATAACCTTCAGGATTGCACGTTGGCGGCCTCTTTCACATCTGATGATTTCCGTTGGATGGGCGGCAATCTTCGTATGACTGTCTATAATCAGGTCTTGTATGATGCCGTAGAGATTTCGCAAATGCAAGTCGGTGATACACTCATCTACGAATCGAAGCCTATGGTCATCAACAAGATAGAAAATGCTGATGGCGGCATTAACATCAACGGCGGCCTTGAAGAAGGCGGCTGCTGGCTCGTAGGTTATGAAGGTGGAACATACATAGCAAGGACATGGGACGACCACGCCATCTATTCAAAGTTGGGTGATGCAGAAGTAGCGTTGTCAGAAGACTTCATCATCGTCGATTGCGGCATTGAACCTACCGACCCCGTTGATACGATTCGCATGGAACAAAAGTTTTACCTTGAAAACCTCCAGGATTATAGACGTGAGTTCAATCAGCTGAACACGCGCGTCACCATAGAGAATGGCCTGGTGACTGAGATTAACCGCCATTGGATTCCGTAAAAAAGTGCCTCAATCATCCATCAAAACATACTCAAGGTCAAACAACCAGCCTTGCTTTGTCTTTTTTATGTCGGCTTCCATTGACCAATGGTAATCATTGCAATTGAGATGAAATGCGTTCTTTTCTTTTTCTGTTATAGACATCGAAAAAGAGAACATGGATTCGTCATAGAGTGATTCGTTTGCAAGGTGTTCTTCCTCGGTTAAAATAATGAGACGGCAAGAGTCAGGCTCGGCATGTTGCAAGTATTTGTCGTTGGAAATGATGAATTTCGTTTCGGTAGCATTGGTGAAAGATGTGGAATGAGCAGAAGGTGATTTGATAGGTATGAAGCACGAATCCTCGTAGAATTCATTGTTCAGATAGGCTTCGTATAATCTTGTCACATCGGAATCCTTGCGCTTAAACCGAGGATTCATGTCTTCGCCATCGGGTATTCCGTCGCCATCGGTGTCGGGCTTTTGGGGGTTGGTTTGCAGGAAAAGTTCCTCATGGTCGCTGAGGCCGTCTTTGTCGCTGTCTTTTTTCAGGGCGTTCAGATTGAATGTCAGAAGAAGTCCGTCTTTGTCAATCTTGTAGCCAAAATCATTCCAGTCCCAACTGAAATGCATAGCCGCAGCTTCAATTTGCAAAATGCTATCGGATAGTATCATGGGCATTTCGGAAAACCATTTGGTGAATAAAGGCTTTCCTTGAATAAGGCCTGTAAAATAATATTCCCAATGTTGTCCGGCATCGTGAGTCATGCCAATCCAAAGGGTTTGAGCGTATGTTATGGGTTTAGTGAAAAAAATGGCTTCGGTCTGACCTTTCTTGCCATGTCGGATAATGTCTCCTTTGAAAATATCTCCGATAGAATTGCTGGGATTGTTCCGCATTTCATAGGTGCAATATTTAATCCAAGGAGCAATTAGAAGCGAGTCGTGCCAAGGTGAAAACTCTTCCAATGCTTCAACGCGATAATAGCCGTTGTCGAAAGGAAGCGTCTGTTCGGTTGTGAAGCCGGCAAGTGCTGGCTGAACTTCCTTTTTTCCCGAGCATGAATAGAGCAGAACCGACAGTAAAATGAATAATGCAATAGACTTTTTCATGATGGTCATGTTTATTTAATTGATTCATACACGCAAGCCGTCCGGCTCACATTGTAAATCTTCATAAAAATACCGTCTTTGCGCTTCTCAGTGGGGAAATACGTTTCAGTACTGATGTTGCCGAAGCCGCCGAAATGTTTTTCATCGGTGGTGAAAATGATGCGGTGGTCGCCAGTCTGCCTGACT
>JAZQPN010000086.1:0-3240 GCA_045628585.1 Bacteroidales bacterium
GGTGTCCGCATCGGCGACCGCGTCCGCATCTACCTGAAAGGCGTAACATACGCTTTGTACAATGGTCTCCCGCAACTGAGCAATTTCGAACCTGATGGCCACATTATCATCGAGGCCAACAACCAGCCGGTTGAGCCGTTGGAAACTTCAATTGCTGAGATTTGCAGCGGCAGCATCGTCCCTGGTTCGCTCGTGAAACTTAAACATGTGAAATTCACGGAAAAGAACACTTTCGCTGATCCTACCACTTACGGCAACCGCACCTTGGTGGATTCTGCCGACTACACAAAGCAGGTCACCGTGCGCACCAGCAATTATGCCAATTTTGCCAACGACAGTCTGCCACAGGGCAATGGCGAAATGATAGCCATCGCCTCCATTTATAATTCCACATGGCAGCTGCTTATCCGTTCGGCAAGGGAACTGAAGTTTGACGGCTATACGCCAAGTGCCGACGGACTTCCTTATTATCAGGACTTTGCATCATCGTTTGGCACTTATAGCACATACAATGTTGCGGGTAATCAGGAATGGGTGATCGATTACAGCACAGCCAAGATGACGGGTTATGAAAACAGCACCAACTACGCCAACGAAGACTGGCTAATTTCGTCGCGTTTCTCATTGGAGAACGTCTCAAGCGCAAGCCTGACGATGTCGTATATCGCCCGTTATTTCAATAATCTGAATAGCGACATCACCATTCAGGTCTCTTCTGATTACATTTCCGGCGACCCGACTTTGGCCACTTGGACTGCTGTTCCTGCCAATTGGACTTCGGGCAGCGACTGGTCAACCTTCGCTTCAACCGTCGTCGACCTCTCGCAGTTTGTCGGTCAGAAAGTGACTGTCGCCGTGAAATACCTCTCCGATGATGTCAAGGCTGGCACCATCGAGGTGAAGAGCATCCTCATTCAGGAAGGCAGTGGCCCGACACCTCCTGGCCCGACCCCTGGCGAGGTGCAGACCATGCCTTACTCGCAGGATTTCAGCAGCGAATTCGGCACATACACCACATTTGATGCTTTGGGCAGCGAATCATGGATAATCGACTATCAGACCGCCAAGATGACGGGCTATGAAAACAATACCAATCACGCTAATGAAGACTGGCTGATTTCATCACCGGTCGCCATCACGGGTGTCAGCGATGCCAAGATGTCGATTAGTTATATCGCACGTTATTTCAATAACCTTAGCAGCGATATTACATTCTGGGCTTCAGAAAACTACACTTCCGGCACTGACCCAGCCACGGCCACTTGGAGCCCTATTGATGCCACGTTGACAGCTGGCAGCAACTGGACGGATTTTGTCACGACTGACATTTCGCTGTCACAATTTGTAGGCCAGACGGTTACGGTGGCTGTGAAATACGTTTCGACTGATGCAAAGGCCGGTACGATTGAAATCAAGAACATCACCATTCAGGAAGGCAGCGGCCCAACTCCTCCAGGCCCAACCCCAGGAGGCGATGTGCAGGCTATGCCTTACACACAGAATTTCAGCACCAGCTTTGGCACATACACTACATTTGATGTTGCTGGCAGCCAATCATGGTCAATTGATTACAGCACGGCCAAGATGACGGGTTATGTCAACCCAACCAACTACGCCAACGAAGACTGGCTGATTTCGTCACCGGTTGCCATTACGGGAGTCAGTTCTGCCATGTTCAGCATGACTTATATCGCCCGCTATTTCAACAGTCTGGATAACGACATCACCCTTTGGGCTTCGTCGAATTATGTATATGGCAGCAACCCGACGACGGCTACATGGACTCAGGTCTCCGCTTCGTGGACCGCTGGAAATGACTGGAACAATTTCAAGACCACCGATGTCTCGTTGGAAAGCTATGTCGGCCAGACGGTTACTTTTGCCGTGAAATATCTTTCTACGGACAGCAAGGCTGGTACTATTGAAATCCAGAGCATTACCATTTCTGAAGGAACCGCCCCAACGCCTCCAACGCCTCCAACACCAGGTGGCAGTGGCACGGCCAGCGACCCTTATAATGTTGGCTCAGGCATCACCTTGCAAGGTCAGGATGTCGTGGCTTGGGTGCAAGGTTATATCGTTGGTGCTGTGAAGTCAGGCCTCTCATCGGTGTCAAGTAATGCCGACGTCAATTGGGCAGCTCCATTCGATTTGGCTACCAATGTCCTCATTGCTGATGACCCGACTTGTAAGGAGGTCAGCAGTTGCGTTATCGTCAATCTGCCTTCGGGCAAACCTCTGCGTTCACAGGTCAACTTGATGGATAATCCCGGCAATCTCGGCAAACTCCTTGCTGTCAATGGCAAGCTCCGTACTTATTTTGGTCAGGCTGGTCTGCGCGATAGCGGCGGAACTACAAATGACTTCGTCCTCGAAGGCGGCAGCACGCCTCCAACTCCGCCTACACCACCACAAGGCATCTTCTCAGAAACCTTTGCCACCGACCAAGGCTCATTCAACATTGTTGATGTCAACCTGCCGCAAGGTCTGAATTATGTTTGGTCGCACTACGACAATGCCAATTGCATGAAAGGCAGCGCTTTTTATCAGCAGGCATACGCGGCTGAAAGCTGGCTGGTTTCTCCGCAAATCGATTTGAGCGATGTAAGCGAAGCCAAGGTGACTTTCGAACATGCAGTCAACTACAATACGGATCCGCAATCAGCCCTGACAGTCATGGTTTCGGCCAACTACAACGGCAATGTGGCATCGGCAACATGGTCCCCATTGACCTTGTCGGAATGGCCCGATGGCGAAAGCTGGACTTTTATCACCGCTACGGCAAGCCTTGACCAATATGCAGGTCAGAAAATTACGATTGCATTCAAATACACCAGCACTTCCTCAACCGCTTCGACTTGGGAGATCAGAAATCTCGTTGTTGAATAAGTTGCTGCTTCGTTGCATGATTAATAGCCGTCCTTCGGGGCGGCTTTTTTTGTTTGTAGTGCAGTGACTCACGTGCACTGCTAAATCTTTGTCGCCCTTACAGGGCTTCGCAAAGTCCCGTAGGGACGACGGAGATTTGGCAGGCGGTGAAGCATAGCGAAACCCCTGCCAAAAAAAGAATTGAAAACAGTTTTCAAAATTCATAAATCAAAAAAAAACAGTGGTTTATGCTTTGTTTTGAAAAAATACATATTTTTGCGGGAATAATCAACCTAATGATATGAAAACGAAATTGATGTCTGTTGTGCTTGCATTGTTTGCATTTGGCTTTGTGGCGAACAACCTATCTGC
>JAZQPN010000087.1:0-9645 GCA_045628585.1 Bacteroidales bacterium
CTTTACAAACCCTATTTCGCAATGGCTGAAAAAGGGAAGGAGTATAGGGAAATTGTTTCAGCAAAGGCGAGTGAAGCAAATATGCTGGCATCGAAACTACGCGACAAAATGGCAGCGCATTATGCGCAGAACACGCTTGAATACCAACAATTTACCAATCAGTTTCTGTTGATGAATACAGACAAAGCCAATCAGTTGGACCAATTGGCCGAAAAGAACTGCAGGTCGTATATGGAAGAGTACCAGAATGGACTGATTGACGATGAGACGTGCAGAAAGATCAGTGCTGAAATGGGAAAAATCATAGAAGATGTAAACAATAATTGGTATAAGTAAGACTTAATTCATCACAACAAGGACTGTGCAAAATGTTGATAATAGGTTTTGTTTCTGTAATTCTGAAAATTTGCTGAATTATGGAAATGGAATTGCCCTTGTCTGTTCCGGTGTGAAGAAGCCTATTGTTGATATTCTTTCGATACCATGGCGGAAACTCAAGAAAAAAATGAGTTTCCGCCGTACTATCGGTGTTTTTTTGAGAAAAACTCTTATTTTTGCAACATCAAAACATGTAGTTATGGAATATAGAAAAAGCATTGTGGGGCGAGAACACGAACAGGGTGACGCGCCCGATATGCTTAGCACCATTTACATTGAAAGAGACACAATGCTATTTGAACAGTCTTGGATTGGATTGGGAAAGGCAGCAGATACTTGACGCATACATGGTCATGGGAGGAACACCTTATTATCTGTCGCTTCTTCGTCCGGATTTGAGTCTTGAACAAAATGTAGATGAATTGTTTTTCGGGAATGATCCTGTTTTAAGAACGGAATATGATTTTCTGTTCAGTTCGCTGTTCAATTCAGCAGTCTCGTATCGTCGTGTCGTTGAGTTGCTTGCTACGAAACTGAAAGGGATGACACGAATGGAAATGATAGAAGAACTTGGCATTCATGATAATGGCAACTTGACGGAAATCCTCAATGATCTCGTTAAATGCGATTTTCTACGTCGTTATCAGGCCTATGGGAAGAAGGAACAGGATATGCTGTATCAGCTTACTGACATGTACACTCTGTTCTATCTTCGGTATGTAAAAGACTATAATGGAATGAATGAGCGTGCGTGGAGCGAAATGGCATCGGGAAAGCGAAACGTATGGGCGGGATATGCGTTTGAACTGACCTGCATCTTGCACTTGAATCAGATAAAGAAAGCTCTTGGAATCAACGGGATAGCGTCTGATGTCTGCTCGTGGAGCTTGCGCAATGGAAAGCAGGGAGCGCAGATAGATTTGGTCATCGACCGTTCGGATAAAGTGATAAATCTATGCGAAATAAAATATTCCGATTGCCGTTTTTGAACTGACGAAGGACTATGCTGATTGGATGAAACAGCGTCGGGAACTTTTCCGCGAGAAAACAGGAACAAACAAAACGATACATCTTACCTTAATTACTCCAAATGGTTTGGTACATGGCAAACATTCACCAACGGTGCAAAGTACAGTGAATATGGATGACTTGTTCCTGTAAACATCCATCCGTTTGCATCCGAAAAATCCGTGTTTGCTTCAAACTTTTCAACTTTTTCTTTTGAAATCTTCAAAACTTCCTTATTTTTGTGGCCTGATAATTAACGATAGAATGCCTATGAAATGAAAAGTGCCTGCGGCACGAATGAAAATCAGATAAATACATAAACACGATGAACATTTAGTTTATTCTACCTTGTCGGAAGTTTGGCCGCTTTAGGACGAGAGACTGGAAAGAAACTAAAAGTTCGCGCTACTGCGTGAACTTTTGTCTTCTGTCTCTTAAGGTATGGCCAAACACCTCGACAAGCGGATGCAAAAGTATCACGCTTTTTTTATTGTTGTGCGTGGCGGAAGCAAAAGGACCAACAAGGACTTTGCAATGTATCGAAAATGCGTGTTTTTTTGCAAGCGGATTGGAAAGGATGTGCGAAGTGTTTTTAAAATAATAATAAGGTGTATGCCGAAAAACCTGAAAAGAGTAGGCGAAAACGAAAAATAATACAAATATGGGTTTATTTGGATTTGGTTCAAAATCAAAAGAAGATTACAAAAGTGAAATAGAAAATCTTCAGAGAAAAATAGAAAGGCTTAAAGCTGATTTGGAAAGTCACAAAGTCACAATTGCGAATGTAAAGTCTACGGCGAAGAATAATCATAGGCCTCTTGATCAATGTGATAAAAGAAACATTGAAGGCTGGAAAAAGCAAATGGACTACATAAAAAGACAAATTCAAAGTTGTAAGGATGAAATCGCATCGATTAAAGAAAAAATGAAAAGAGTTTGATATGGGAGTAAAGCCGAAAGACCTGTAAAGAGTAGGCGAAAGAAAAAACAGATTTTTACTATGGGAATCATTAACAGTCTGAAAGACAAATTCAACAAGGCGGAATTTACCGTCGCACCGCAAAAGAAACTGAAAACCTTATCGAAAGATTTCATGGAGGCTTTCGATTTAAGCTTGGTGTTTTACAAAGGCTCCGTAATCGCCGATGGCGACTTGACCTTGCATCAATTGAACGAAAAAACGACAAAGGTAGTGAAAACCAATGCCGATGGCATGAAAATCAAGGGCAGCACCAAAGTGGGCGAGGCAGAAAAGATGTTTGAAACCAATTTTGGCGTGAAGGTTCAGATTAAGGATAAGAAAGGCGAATCATGCGTTCCGAATGGCATCACCATCGGTCAGGCGGCGCGCGGCGAATATTAGTTTTTGAGACGTTGCGTGCAAAGTCCCAAAAACTCATTTTCATCACAAATTCAATTCAACAAATCAACAACAAACAATTAAACATCACAAACAATGGCAAGTAAAGTAAGAGTTTACGGTAAAGCTCAAAACCGCACCGTATTGGGCATCATTAATGCCTATTTAGTAATGTATCCACATGCTACCTTATCGGATTTGAGAAAAGCGTTTCCAGATAGTCTGAACCATTGGAAAATAAAGGGGTTTGAACCTGCTATGTTCGTTGAAGCAAAGGAAGTGGACTCTTTCGTGAAAAAGACAGGTGGCGACAGAAGCAATTATGAATCCAATTTTTTTATAAAGTCTGATGAAGTGCTGAAGCTTCAAGATGGTTCTTCGGTTGCAGTGAACAACAACTGGTCGAAAGAGGATTTTGAAAAAATCGTCAGCTGGGCAAAGCAATATGACATTGAAGTTGCAGATTTCAAGCCCAGCAAACCTTTCGAACAAGGCGGTTTCACGCTCGAATATCTCAATGGTTATGTTCCGCCAGTTCCTGAAAAGAATAAGCCCAGCAAACCTTTCGAACAAGGCGGTTTCACGCTCGAATATCTCAATGGTTATGTTCCAAAGAATAATTCAAAATGGTGGCTGTGGCTCGTTCTGGCCGCTGTCATCATCATTGTTTTGATTCTTCTGCTGATGCGTAGCTGCAACAAGGAACCGGAAGTGGTCGAAGTTGAAAAGATTGTGACGGAAACCGTTATGGTTCATGACACTGTGACGGAAACCGTTATGGTTCACGATACTGTGACAGTCTATCTTGAGCAGATTGAGGAAATCGAGAAGAATTTCAATGCCGCTCAATTTGCTGTCGGCAAAGCCGATTTGAATGACGATGCCAAATTTGTCTTGTATGATTTGGTTAAGATTCTTGAGAAGCAGCCGCAAGTCAATTTGAAGATTGTCGGCCACACTTCCGATGAAGGCGATGCCAAATTCAACCAGAAGCTTTCTGAAAACAGAGCCAAGGCCGTTGTCGATTTCCTGATTTCGAGAGGCGTAGCCGCCGACCGTCTGCAATACGAAGGCAAGGGCAGTTCCGAACCGCTTGACCCGAACAACCGCGACGTGAACCGCAGAACACAGATTATTGTGGTGGAATAATGATGATTCGCTATTGACAAAACATACTTGTTCAAGAACATTTTGATATGCAAAGTTCTAATATTCTAGATTTACTGAAACGGCGCAACACTTTGTTCGATGCTGCTCTTGAAAAAGGACAAGTCCGTATCATGCGTCTAAAAAACATTCCGATTACTATTGATGGTTATTCACACAAGGATAAGAATCTTTTTGACTTATTCCTTGATCATCAAGATGATGGTTTGTTTTGTGATTATGTGCGTGAACAATCCATTGATAGGGCAAACCAATTGCTGAAAGCTAAATTTGTGGTGGCTTTTATTGCTGACGGCAAGTATTCACGATTGGTTGGCGTTTATGAGATTTTGGGCAAGGACGGTCAACGCTCATCGGACAAAAAGAAAGTTTTCCTTTCGGTGAAGCCTTATCACGAATTTGATGATTTGAGTGGAAAGGTAACTGTTGATTGGGGTGGAAATGCAACGCAAAACTGGATTCAATGGCTTACTCCGGACAAGAATATTATGGTTTTGAAGGTTGATGATGGAATCGAGAGACCTGTAACTCAATTTGAATCATATTCTACTGTAATTCTTTCGTATAAGGAACTGAAAACCATCATTGAAACAGAGGATGTGCAGTGGCGCAATAAGCTGGAGGCTGTCAATGGAATTTATTGCATTGCCGACAAAAGTAATGGAAAGCTGTATATCGGCTCGGCTTACGGCAATGCAGGCATTTGGGGACGCTGGAAAAAATATGTGGAAACAGGAGGACATGGCAATAATGATGAACTAGTAGAAATCGTCAGCAAAAACCCGGATTATGCTTTTGACAATTTCCAATGGAGCATTCTTGAAACCATGTCTTTGGAAAAACCTGACAGCGAAGTCATTGACAGGGAAGACTTATACAAGCGCAAATTATGCACACGCTGTGGAAATGGGTATAATAGGAATTGAAATAAAAAGGAGTAATGCCGAAAATCCTGTAAAGAGTAGGCAAAACCATTAAAATAACTAGTTATTATGGCAGATTTTAGTATTGATGGCCGCATGAAGGTCAAGACATTGAAAAAGCAGTTCAAAGATGCTTTTGGCGCAACTTTGAGAGTTTACAAAGGCGTTGGCTTTGCTGACGACGATGCAACACTGGCTTCCATCCGCGCAGAGGGCGCAAAAGGTGGCGAAGTGAAGGTTGTCGGCAATATGAAAGTTGGCAACTTCGAGGACAAGATGAAGGAAGTTTTCGGCATCAAGGTTCAGGTTGCTAATGCCGACGATAGTGCTTTGGCAAACAACAGCGTAACGATTAGTGCTGCTGGCAAGTAAGAAAATCTGTTTTTCTCCGAGACCCTCAGGCGGCGGTTACCCATGCTGCCGCTTGGGGGCTTTTATTTAAGGCATTAAATTCTTTGGCAGCAACGAGTTCATTTAAGAGCCTTGCTGACATTAATCAGATTCGTGAGACATTGAAGAAATGAATATAAATACAGATATGACAAACAATAGATTGTTCTTAACTTTTTTGTTGCTGGTTACTTCTGCATGTTTGTTTGCCCAAGACGAAGTGCATTTTACCGCCGATCGTCCTGGCATGGCAACGGGAACCGATGTCATTGGCAAAGGTGTAGTGCAGTTGGAGACAGGTTTGGCATACGAATCGTTTGCCAACGGACCGCACACTTTCACCATCAACAATTCCTTGTTCCGCTTTGGACTTTCCGATTTTGCGGAATTTCGCCTTGGTGTGGATTATGTCAGGTTTAGGGCCGATGAGACTGAAAATCCCGTTTATGGTTTCTTACCTGTTACTTTTGGGGCAAAACTCAAAGTGTACGAAGGCGAAGGATGGGTGCCATCGGTCTCGCTGATGACGAATCTTGCTTCTTCTCGCATTGGCTCTAAAGAATTTTTGCCATCGAATCTCGCGCCATCGCTCTATCTTCTGGTACAACACGATTGGACGGATTGGCTGAATGTGGGGTACAATGTAGGCACTGAATGGGACGGCGAACAGGCAAAGCCCACAACGTTTGCTGCCATTTGCTTTGGTGCATCCATTACAGATAGACTGGGGTGCTTTGTGGAAAGTTACAACTATTTCAGCAACGAGGGTAACGAATATGCTTTCGATTTCGGCTTCACCTATATGGCAACGAACCGCTTGCAGTTTGATGTGGCCGCTAATTTCAATTTCCAACATCCTAAGGAATATTATCTGATTAGTGTTGGTGTGGTTTGGATGATTAATTAATCGGTTTTTCAGTTGTCAGATAATTGTAAGCAGAACGCCAAAAATCATTAAATCTTAAATCTTTGAATTTTAAATCTTCAAATCATAAACAGATGAAATCCAGTATTATCGATGTGCCGCGTAAGCACGACCAGGAAGACCTTTTTGGCATCAAGGTTTATCAGGATGCTCTCATTAGATATATTAAACTGACCGACACACCCATCACTATCGCTTTGCAAGGCGAGTGGGGCAGTGGCAAGACTTCGCTGATGAACCTCTTGCGTTGGAATTTGTGCGACACCGATGATGCACCTTATTTCCCGATTTGGATTAACACATGGCAGTATTCCTTGATGAAATCAGCCAATCAAGCCATTATGAGCATTTTGGAGGGTATCGTCAATCAGATTGGAGCTTTGAATCCTGATGAAGCGAAATGGGCGGAAAGCAAGAAGAAAATCGGCAGCATTTTTAAGAAAATGGCTACTGCCGGAGCAAAGGTGGCGGCCTCAACTATTGGCGTCGAAGGTGATGTCATTGACGAACTGTTGGAATCGGACGACAAGCCATCGTCCGATATTGTGCGTCTGAAAGAGGAAATTGCCGCTTTGATTGACCAAGCTTTGCAAAAGAATCCTGATAAACAAGGCTTTACATTTTATATTGATGATTTGGACCGTATCGACCCGCCTGTTGCCGTTGAGATTCTTGAATTGCTGAAAAACATCTTCGACCTTGAAAAATGCGTCTTTATTCTCGCTATCGACTATGACGTGGTCATCAAGGGTTTGAAACCGAAGTTCGGCGAACTGACCGAAAAGAACGAACGTGAGTTCCGCTCTTTCTTTGATAAAATCATCCAATTGCCATTCTCAATGCCTGTGGCAACCTATACTGTTGATACATTTCTCGTTGATGCCTTGAAGAAAATTGAATTCTTTAGCGAGCATGAACTTGACAATCAAAGTCTTGCAGAACAGCTTTCGGAGATTGCACGGCTTTCAGTCGGTTCGAATCCACGTTCATTGAAACGTTTGACCAACACTTTGTCGCTGATTTCCATCATCAATGAAACACGCAATGAAGCTGGTGCCAATGTGGATAGTCAAAGCAAGATTATCAATTTTGCCTTGGTCTGTATGCAGATTGCTTATCCGTACATTTACAATCAACTGTCGGAAGAACCTGATTTCAAGAGCTGGAACGAGCGCATCGCGTCCAAACTGAAACTGCGCCATCTGACAGCTGAAGAAAAGGAAAGTCTTGATGCAACAGAGGAGTTTGATGAAGATTGGGAAAAAGTCGTTTTCCGTATGTGCCAAAAAGAGACTTTTTTGAGTAACCGCGCATTCCAAGTCTCGACTTTGCTGACAAAGATTGCCGAGATTGTCAGCGATGACAACCGTTTGGGCGAAATCATTGAAGCCACATTGGAATTGTCGGCAGTCACCAACCTGAAAGCTTTTGATGGTCCGTTGGTGGCAAAGTCTCCAAAAGCGCTTCAAGTCACTACATTTAACGGCAAGGAAATCAAGGGAAAAGGGAAGTTGGCCTTAGCGATTGTAAGAGATTATATCGAAAAGCATCCCGACATCACCATAGAAGATTTGCGTACAATATTCAATGTCACTAAACCTGAATTTACGGTTGATTCATACGAAAATGCCTTGCTGACGAAAGACTCTGCCGGCAATGTTGCGGGTTGTTATTATAGGAAAGAAAGCGAAAGGATTATGACCAAAGAAGGTCCAGTTGTGGTTTGGAGCTATTGGCCGAGCCGTTATTGGGAGCCGTTCTTGGAAAAACTGAAGAAATTGGGGATTAAAATTTGATAACCAGTAAATTATAGTGCAATGTCAAGGAAATCAAAGAAAATACCAGGATTGAGTTTCTCGTGGAAACGGGCTTTGGGCATAACGCGTCTTCGTCAGAATATAGCGCGAAAGACTGGTGTCCCGACCTCAAGATCAGGTGTGGAACGAAAAATAGGTTCGGCAATTTTGAATTTGCTATTTGGAAAGAAATAATTTGGTTTAAAATGTAATGGTTGCTATGAAACGGTTTTTGCTATTATTTGCACTTGCTTTGGCAATGTTTTCATGTGGTTCGGCATCACATTCCGATTCGGATGAGGGTACTTCGCGTGAAATGGATGAAGCCCAGCAGTTCGTTAATGATGTTGCAGACAGAATTGATGTGGCACAGCAGAGTTTGCAGCAGTATTCCGATGACAAGACGGTGGAAAATCTTGTCAAGCTGCAGGAACAGGTTCAGGAAATGAATTTGGATTATGCCGACTTGGATTTTACTGAAGATCAGCGTTATGAAATGCGTCGTGCCCAGCAACGGATGGATTCGGTGAAACGCAGCCTTCAGTCGTTTGTTGAAGCGGAAATCCCAAGTTTAAGGGTTGTAGATTATGAATTTGAAGACAATCTGGTAGAGGACGGGAAAACGCAATCCTATCCGTTTTATGTCCAAAAAGGTGATTCCGCTTTCTATTCCGTTAATTTGAGTGCGCCGGGGACGGTTCGCCTGTATAATGCTGATACGCATAAATTGATGAAGACAATCCAGCAGAAATCCAGTGTGTCGTCGTCATTTGTCGCTCCGAATGCAGCCGTATATCTTTTGGAAGTGTCTTGCAAAGGCTCTCACTATGAAGATGTGTATATTGCTCAATCATCGAACAATATGGAACACTTGCTGAATCACAAGACGGTGAAAACCGAGTTGGTCGATGCTCAAAAAGGTGATTTTCGGGCCAGTCCCGTTAAGGGTATTGAAATGCGCAATGTGTTTGAGGAACCTCGTAAATTCACTTTGAGGGGACAATTGAAGATCGTGTTTGCGGGAGGGAATGGAGACCGTGCCGTTGTTGCGGTTCCGGTTCCAAGCGGTGCTACTGACATACTATATTCCCTGCGCATTTCCACAGATGAAGGCGACCGTTCTACTGACGGCGATTTTGCATCGGATTTGGATATCAGGTATCACGAAATCAAGTTTTTAGGATTGCCTCTGTATGAATCGAAACGTGGCAGCGGTTTGATTGAGACTTTGCTGAATTACAAAAAGCCGGTGAGGGAAGAAGACGCATACATCAATCTGTTTGTCTTCAACGATGGCAATCAAGCCCGTAAATTCCAAGACGGTAAGCCCATAGCGGAAGTGAAATACAATGTGGATTATACCACTTTGGGCACTCAGTCGTGCAACGGACGCATTCCGACGCGCGGTGCAAAAACAATCTATTTGGGTTTTGAAAACGAGCGTGTGCGTTTCAATAATTACGTGTGGCTGGAAGTCGTTGGTGTTGTTCCCACAACGGATTATTTCAAGGAAAGCTATTCGCTGGAATAATTCCCGAATTTACAAGTAAAAAACACGGAATAATTCCCGATTTTAAGAAGAAAAACGCGGAATAATTCCCGATTTTCTTTCTTTTCCGGAAGAAATATGTATTTTTGCAGCCGGAAAATCAAGCAAATAGGGGTCGAAATATGCTTTACAGGAAATATGCAAGTAGA